>JBEBRF010000005.1:0-49073 GCA_040394975.1 Aequorivita soesokkakensis | reverse complement strand
TTTCCTGCGCCCATTGGTAGGCGGTGTCTTCCAGTTCAGCGTGCGGGATTACGGCATTTACCATTCCCATTTCAAAAGCTTCCTGTGCGCTGTAATTTCTTCCTAAGAAAAATATTTCGCGGGCGCGCTTCTGCCCTACCATTTTGGCCAAATATGCACTTCCGTAGCCGCCGTCAAAACTGGTTACATCGGCATCCGTTTGTTTAAAGATTGCGTGTTCCTTGCTCGCCAAAGTGAGATCGCAAACCACGTGCAAACTGTGCCCACCGCCCACGGCCCAACCCGGAACAACACAAATAACCGCTTTCGGCATAAACCGAATCAACCGCTGCACATCCAGAATATTCAAACGGTGGTAGCCGTCATCACCCACATAACCTTGGTGGCCGCGCGCTTTTTGGTCGCCGCCGCTGCAAAAACTATACACACCGTCTTTGCTGGAAGGGCCTTCGGCGGAAAGCAACACCACGCCAATGGAAGTATCTTCCTGCGCATCGTGGAAGGCATCGAGCAGTTCAGCAGTGGTTTTTGGGCGAAAGGCATTGCGCACATCGGGCCGGTTGAAGGCAATTCGTGCCACGCCATTACTTTTTTTATAGGTAATATCTGTATATTCTTTGGCGGTTTTCCAGTTGGGTGAAGACATAATTGTTATTTTTGTTTTCAAAGATAGAAGATATTGTTTATTATTATTTTCTATTTTCATTGAAATAATTCAATAAAACCTCTGTGTTCTCTGTGCCTCCGTGGTAAAAAAACACAGAGATACAAAAGGCACAAAGAAAAATGTATTTCAAAATCCTCAAATAAATAATAACAATAAAAAATAAACAATGCGCAGCCTAATTTTTTTCTTCGGCATCCTTTTCACAACAGTTTTAACCGCACAGGAAGCCTATAAATTCACATCAATAACAGACTTGGAGACAACGCCCGTTATCAGCCAAGGAATTACCGGCACTTGCTGGAGTTTTAGCAGTACTTCTTTTTTGGAGAGCGAGATTATTCGTCTAACGGGAAAGAAAATTAATTTGAGCGAAATGTACCAAGTGCGGAACACATATCCGTTGAAGGCCGAAAATTTCATTATGCGCCGCGGAAAGGCACAGTTTAGCGAGGGCGGATTGGCGCACGATGTGATAAATTCAGTGGCAAAAAACGGATTGGTTCCCGAGGAAGCTTTTAGTGGTCTTTCTTTTGGGGAAGAAAAACACAATCATGCCGAAATGGTCGCCGTTTTGGAGGCAATGGTAAAAACGTATGCCGACAATCCCGGAAAGAAACTCAGCAACAAATGGAGCGCCGCTATTGATGGGGTTTTGGATGCATATATTGGTGAAAATGTAAGCAATTTCACTTTTGAAGGAAAGCAATATACGCCACAAACCTTTTTGGCAATGACCAAAATAAAGCCCGAAGATTATGTGAATCTAACGAGTTTTACGCAGGCCCCGTTCTATTCTCAATTCATTTTGAATATTCCCGACAACTGGAGCAACGGCAGTTTTTATAATGTTCCTTTGGACGAATTGATAGCAACTATTGACAATGCGTTGGAAAAAGGTTTTACGGTGGAATTGGATTGCGACGTGAGTGAAAAAACATTTTCAGCGAAAGATGGTGTGGCAGTAATTCCTGAAAATGATGAAAACAAAGTGAAAGCATTGCAAGGAATTTATCCCGAAAAGAAAGTAACGCAGGAATACCGCCAACAAGAGTTTGAAAATTTCGCAACAACCGATGACCATTTGATGCACATTACAGGAATACTCCACGACCAAAACGGAACAAAATATTATAAAGTAAAAAACAGTTGGGGCGCGGACGAAACGCGCGTTGCCAATGGCGGATATGTATATATGAGCGAGGCCTATATGCGTTTGAAGACCATCAGCGTTACCGTTCACAAGGATGCGGTTTTAAAAAATACAGCTAACAAATTAAATTTATAAGTGATAAAGTCTTGAGTTATGAGTTATGAGTTATGAGTTATGAGTTATGAGTTATGAACTTGAAACTTGAAACCTGAAACTTGAAGCCTGCAACCATCAACCAAAAATAAAGTTGGCGTAAATTTTGCTACCTTTGCAATGATGAAAAAATTGCTGTTTCTTCTTTTATTGTTTCCGGTGATTGCCTCGGCGCAGTTGGATTTTGAGAGCAATAAATTCAAGTTGGATTTTGTGAAACTGCCCGAGATTGAAAGCTTGATGGGTACTTCCCTTCCCTCCGAATCTAATCTTTTGAAAAAATCCTTGAAAAAGTTACCTTCCTTCAAAATGAACAAAGAAAACTATCGGGAACCCGTGAGTATGTTTGATGCGATGGCCTCCAGCCAGAATATGGTGCAGTCCAATATTACCATTTCATTGGATCCCAGGGAGTATGGTATTTATGGGGGGAACAGCAGCTATCAGGCAGATGGTTCAACAAAGGTTAGAAACCAGGTTTATGAAGATGTGTCGCAGCCGTTTTTATATCCCACTCATTACTATTACCCTTATAGAAGAACTTCGCGTTTTGGAATACACGCTAACTATTCGCCCTATTTGCGATAGAATTAAATAAGCTCGATTCCATCTTCCTTAATAATAATTTGTTTGTCCTTATATAGGGTTCCAATAGCTTTTTTGAAACTTTTCTTGCTCATTCCCAACAGGTTTTTTATTGAATCGGGATCTGATTTGTCGTGCAATGGCAAAAACCCGCCGGACGCTTCCAATTCCTCACGGATAAAGTTGGCGTTTGGTTCAATGCTTCTATACCCGGGCGCTTGAAGCACCACGTCAATTTTATTGTCCGGACGAATGTTTTTAATGAAAGCCTTCATTTTATCACCCGTGCGGATATCTTCAAAAATATTTTCAATATAAATCAATCCTTTGTGGACCCCATTTACAATCACATTGGCGCCTTTATCGGTTAGGTGGGTTACCAAAATGTCCACTTCTTGAAAAGGTTCTACTGTCAATGTTTCATTCTGAAGGAAATGGTTTGTTTTGCTGCTGCCCACCAAACGGTTGGTTTTTTCGTCTATATAGAGATAAACAATGTACCAGTTTCCCTTTTTCATGGGCCGTGCCTGTTCCTTAAACGGAACAAAGAGTTGCTTTTCAAGGCCCCAATCCATAAAGGCCCCGTATTCGGTAACGGCACCGCAGTGTAAATACCCGAAGGTATTGAGCTCTAAAAAAGGATCGAGGGTTGTGGCAATGGGGCGTTCTTCGTTATCGAGATAGATAAAGACTGAAATTTTATCGCCAATTTCATATTCCTCCGGTTTATATTTATGTGGCAAAAGCACTACATTTTCCTCATCATCGCCCAAATATAGACCCGGTTCTGTTTCCCGAAGTATCTCTAAAGTGTTGTATTCGCCCAGTTTTATCATAAGTGCAAAGGTAGCGCATAATTGTGATAAAAAAATGTGAAACACGTATGTGCAACCAAAACTTTAAAACTAAATTCACGGGGAAATGGAACAACATGCACCACATAACCTGCCGAAGGAATTCCACCTGACCCATATAATGGATTTGGCCGTAGGGAACTATTTCTTCTACGGAAATATAGTGGTCGTGGAAGCGAGAGAAGGCATTGTGCTTTCCTATAAAAAAAACCTTTCCGTGATTTTGGCCATTTTGAACATTACCAAAGGGGAGCCGTGGGTTTATGTTTCCAACAGAATTAATTCCTACGCAATCAATATGTTAGATTATAAATATCTGAACAAGGTGCCCACGCTCAGGGCGATCGGGATAGTAAATTATAATGATTTGGCGCGCCTAAACACAACGCTGGAGGTCAAATTCTGCAAAAAACCATTTAAGGTTTTTAACAATCTTCGGGAAGCAGTTGTATGGGGAGTGGCTGTTTTAGGAAATAAATCTGAAATAATCCAATAATACCTTGTCATTCACTGTGGAAGGGGTAAAAATCTCCAAAAGCGCGGGGCCATCGGTTCTTGCGAAAAAGGCTTGCAGGTTTTCGGTCAATTCCGTTTCCCTGTGAACGGCAGCATACTGAAAGCCATACATCTGTGATAACTGTTTGGCACTCAAACGGTGCTTGGTTTCGAAATAGGTATCAAAGACGGGTGAATCCTTATCTCCCGGAAGAATTCTGAAAATGCCGCCACCCCCATTGTTCACCACTATTATTTTAAAAGTGCTCGGAATATAATTGTTCCAAAGCCCATTGCTGTCATAGAAAAAACTAAGATCGCCCGAAATAAAAACCGTGTCCAAAGATGAAGCATAGGCCGCCCCCACGGCGGTGCTCGTGCTGCCATCTATTCCGCTGGTGCCACGGTTGCAAAAAACCTGGGCCGTGGGCGGAATATCGAAAAGCTGCGCATACCGAATTGTTGCGCTATTGCTCAATTGCACCTGCACGTTTTGCGGCAACTGTTTAAATAATTCAGAAAAGACCATAAAATCTGAATATGGAATGGAGGCCTCATAACGCTCGTGCTGCTTCCAGCGATGTTCTCTTACCTCCAACCAATTTCTTTGGTACTCACTTTCAATTGGAGTTGTTTTCGGAAGGAATTCAGAAAGGAAATTATGTATCGATGTTTTGAAATGATGATTTAAAACAAAAAAAGTATCCAAAGCTTTTTTTGGATCCACATGCCAGTGCTGTTTTGGCGGGAAAATCCGTAAAAAAGCCTTTATTTTTTTCGAAACAATCAGTCCGCCAAAGGTGAGCAGTATCTCGGGCCGTAATTCTTCGAAATCTGCATCGGTCATTGGGGCAATGAGCTGATCGATGGCACCAACAAAATCTTTGTGGTGTAAATTGGAAGTAGTTTCGGTGAAAACCAAAAGACCCTTGTCGCTGGCCAATTGTGCTATAAATTCCCTCGCTACACTATTGGGCGGCAGCACGCCCACTAAGATCATTTTTCGGGTGCTCTTGTTCCATTGGTCCACAAAACCATCTATGTTTTCATCGAGGGGCTGCACCGCTAACCTTGGCGGAACATGCTGCGGCCACACCAACTGTGTGGTGGAACTTTGGTACAGCGGCTCATCGAAAGGAACATTGATATGAACCGGACCCATTAATTCAATGGCAGCATTCATCGCAATGTTCATTTCAGTTTCATTGTGCACTTGAAATTCCGCTCCTTCGATGCAATTTGCACTATACAGAATATGATTTTCGAAAACCCCTTGTTGGCGAATTGTTTGGCCATCGCCAATGTCAATGAATTTGGCGGGACGGTCTGCGGAAACAATTAGCAGCGGAATATCGCTATAAAATGCTTCGGCTACTGCGGGATAATAATTTAACAAGGCAGAACCCGAAGTGCAAATAACCGCCACTGGGCTCTTAAGCTGTTGTGCCACTCCGAGGGCGAAAAAAGCTGCGCAGCGTTCATCAACAATACTGAAGCATTTGAAGTATGGATTTTCGGCAAACCCAATGGTCAGTGGTGCGTTTCGCGAGCCGGGGGAAATCACAATATGGTTTATGCCTTTGTCCAAACAAAGTTGAACAAGCGTCTGGGATAGAATTTTATTGGAGAATTTCATTCCGGGCAAAGGTACGAAGTTGCGGAAACATTACAGCAAGGGTTGCAATACTTGTAACATTGTCTGCATTTTGTTTTGGGTTTCCACCCATTCATCCTTGGGTTTCGAACTGAGGGTAATTCCCCCACCCACAAAAATATGGGCCATATCATTATCAATCTTCATGCATCGCAGGTTTACCATTAAAGTTGCCTGCCGGCCATTTTCAAGGATGGGACCCAAAAATCCCGTATAAAATTCACGGTTGTACCCTTCATTTTCAAGAATAAATTTCATTGCGAACTTTTTTGGACTTCCCCCCACGGCGGGAGTGGGGTGCATAGCCGCCGCCACGGTTGAGAGGGTAGCTTTTCCAGATTTGAGAATACCCGTAATATCAGTTCGTAAATGCATTAATGAACCGGCTTGATGCGTATATGGATTGGAAACTTTCAGCACTGAAGTGACCCGTTGCAGATTATCAATAATGGCATCGGTTACCAACTGTTGTTCTTCCAATTCTTTCGCGCCCCAAAAAATTGGCGACCGCGCTGAAAGTGGTTGGGTTCCGGCCAGTGCCATTGTTTTAAATGAACTGTTCTCAATTTGTACCAACGTTTCAGGGGTGGCGCCACACCATAAACCGGTGTTTGGATGAAACCAAATGTACCTAAAAGCTGTGGGATAGGCCGAAAACAAACCTTCAGCGAGTAGCTGAATAGAAAAATCCCTTAACCTGAAATCCGACTTTCGGGATATCACTATTTTTATGGCGTTTCTTCTTTTAATGGCCTCAATGGCTTTAGTGCACAATTTAATATAATCTTGCTCTTCTTCATTTTTCCGCGGAACGGAAACGGGTTTTAGGGCCACCGGATTTCCCTTAAAGCCGCACCGGAATACTTCCGAATCACTTTCGGGAATAAAAAATGAAGGTTCCGTATAATTGAAAGGGGCAAAGATAAAGCCGTTATTGTTCAACCCATCCAACGAATATGCCTTGGCATTTTGCTGGAGCATGGCAGAAATTGTGGTTTGATTGGGAAGTGAAAAAATCACGAAAGGCAATCCATTTTCGAAGTGGGCTGAAATTTTATCGAGCAACAAATTATAATCCATCACTTGTTTTTGGGTAAGGTAAGCGTGGTAAGTTTTACGAGCGAAACAAGCGCGCCCTCTTCATTTGTGATTTTAATTTGCCATAGTTGTGTGGTCTGTCCTTTGTGAACAATGCTTGCATGGGCATAGACATAACCGGCGCGTACACTTTTAACATGATTGGCAGCAATTTCAATTCCGCGGATCACGATTTCATCAGAATTCAATAAAAAATACGCCCCGGCACTGCCCACACTTTCGGCCAAAGCCACCGAGGCACCCCCGTGCAGCACACCGTCGGGTTGGTGGACTTTTGAGGTTACCGGCATTCTGGCAACAATAAAATCACTGCCCACTTGGGTGAACTCAATGCCCAAAGTTTGCATTAGGGTATTTTTGCACATTTTGTTGCAACCGGCCAAAATTTCTTCGTTAGTGTACTTCATTACGTTGGTTTACCTTTGTAAAAGTACAAAATTGAATTTAACAAAATGACAGTCGAAAAAGAAGCTTCATACAAATCAACCAATACCTATTCCACACTGAATTCATTGACGGAAAAGACGAAAAACATATGGCTAGTTTTCCACGGAATGGGCTATTTGAGCAGATATTTCATCAACTATTTTTCAAAATTGAATGCAGCCGAAAATTATATAATTGCGCCGCAAGCTCCTTCAAAATATTATCAAGGAAAAGATTTTAAACATGTGGGGGCGTCGTGGTTGACGCGGGAAAACACGCTCGGGGATTCCGAGAATATCCTGAATTATATTGATGCAGTATATGAAAATGAATTAAAGGGATTCACCCAAAAACTGATTGTTTTAGGCTATTCGCAAGGCGTTTCCATAGCCACACGGTGGGTGGCCAGCCGAAAAATTCCATGTGACATTTTGGTTCTGCATTCGGGCGGGATTCCAAACGAGCTCAATGCAGCAGATTTTGGGCATTTAAAATCCACGATCAGCGTATTTTATCTGTACGGAAATAAGGATCAATATATTACCGAAGCCCGAGAAACCGAGGAAAAACTCAAGGGCAACAAACTTTTTCAGGATCGGTTAAAAGTTGAGGTTTTTGATGGTACCCACGAGGTAAATACAGATTTCATAGAAAAGTTGGCTGCAAATTCTTTGTAATCAATGTAGTTCATCGAAAAAGTTTGCGCCGTAAGTAGTTTTGTCTTTCTTTTACTTCGCTTTAACAACAAATAGCCCCAAACTATGAAAAAGCTACTACTAACCTACACAGGTCTGTTTTTTGCTACTTTGATGGTAGCTCAAGTGAGCCATCAAGAAAAACAAGTTCTTTTGGACTTTTATAATTCCACCAATGGACCATCCTGGAAAAACCCATGGAATTTGGAAGCGCCTGTCGCACAATGGTACGGCATCACCGTTGAAAACAATACGGTAACAGAAATCCAGATGTTATTCAATAATGTTGAGGGCAACCTGCCAGCCTCGCTCGGGCAGTTGAAAGGCCTAAAAAAACTTGAACTTTCCTTCAACCCCATATCAGGGACCCTTCCTTCGGAATTGGGCAATCTTAACGATCTTGAGGTTTTGGCCCTTAACGGCACTAAGATTCATGGAAAAATTCCCGAAGCATTAGGCAATCTTTCACACTTAAAACAATTACATTTAAGCAGCAACGAATTAAGCGGAACCATACCCTCAAGTCTTGGAAACCTGATGGCAATTGAAGTTTTCAATGTGTTTGACAATGATTTGCAGGGAGCTTTGCCCACGGGGCTGGCCCGATGCCCGAACTTAAAGGAATTGATGGTTGCCGAAAATAATTTTACCAATCCCCAGGATTTTTCAATAGTGCTTCTGTCCAATTCCGGCGCAAAATTAGATTTGCATCCCGACACCCCTCTTGTTGAGCCCGCCCAATCCATTATAGCTGTTGAAAGAGACGAATCGGAAGATTAACCCTCCTATTTCCTCATTTTCTTAAGCGGCTTTCAGGGTCGCTTATTTTTTTTCAGATCACGATTAAAATCAGTTTTTATCGTTAAAACGTCTTGTTAGGTAAGAAATAATTAGTACGTTTGCCAAGGTCTTTGACACAGTGGTCCCCACCCACTCCATTGACCATAAAGCTTAATATTTGGTTAAAAACAAGCTTTTAAATTCAGCGGTCCATTTGGACCGCTTTTTTAATAATTTTAAAAATATAATCATTTCCAAATACTTTCTGAACAAGTATAATGAAGTGTTTATCAAAAATACATTAATAAAAAAACCGCAACCCTCTCAGGTTGCGGTTTTTACATTTTTACTATAACTTCAGTCTTCCGACATCCGTATTTCAGCTTACTTCACTTCTTCAAAATCTACATCTTCAACATCGCTGTTTTCAGAGGAGCCGCCCGCGCTTCCTTGCTCCGCTCCCGTTCCGGCATCACCGGTTGGGGCGCCCTGCTGGTCTGCTTGGGCTTTGTACATTTCTTCGGAAGCAACTTTCCAAGCTTCGTTTATTTTATCCAAAGCAGGCTGAATATTACTTACTTCTTTGGTGTCGTAGGCTTTTTTCAATTCTTCCAAAGCTTCTTCGATTGGCTTTTTCTTGTCTTCAGATAATTTGTCGCCAAATTCTTTCAACTGCTTTTCAGTTTGGAAAATCATTGCATCCGCTTCGTTCAGCTTATCTACCTTTTCCTTCGCAGCCTTATCGCTTTCGGCATTTGCCTCTGCATCAGCCTTCATCTTTTTAATTTCCTCTTCGGTCAACCCTGAAGATGCCTCAATACGGATGTCCTGCGTTTTGTTTGTAGCCTTGTCGGTAGCGCTAACTTTAATGATACCGTTGGCATCAATATCAAACGTTACCTCAATTTGTGGCGTACCGCGCTGTGCTGGCGGAATTCCGTCCAAGTGGAAACGACCGATGGTTTTATTGTCGTTCGCCATTGGGCGTTCCCCTTGCAATACGTGGATTTCAACACTGGGCTGATTATCGGCTGCGGTTGAGAATACTTGGCTTTTCTTTGTTGGGATGGTAGTGTTTGCGTCAATCAACTTGGTCATTATGCCTCCCATGGTTTCAATACCGAGGGAAAGTGGGGTTACGTCCAAAAGTAGCACGTCCTTCACATCACCGGTCAAAACACCACCTTGGATTGCGGCGCCTACGGCAACCACTTCGTCAGGGTTTACGCCTTTATGTGGTTTTTTTCCGAAGAATTTTTCCACAGCTTCCTGTACTGCGGGAATACGGGTGGAACCCCCTACAAGAATTACTTCGTCTATATCACTTTTGCTCAAACCTGCTGCTTTCATTGCAGTTTCGCAAGGTTTCATTGTTCTTTTTACCAAATCGTCAATCAATTGCTCAAACTTTGCACGGGTCAATGTTTTCACTAAGTGTTTTGGGCCGCTGGCTGTTGCTGTTATGTAAGGCAGGTTAATTTCCGTTTGTGCAGCGGAGGAAAGCTCAATTTTTGCTTTTTCGGCTGCTTCCTTTAAACGTTGCAATGCCATTGGGTCTTTGCGAAGATCAAAATCTTCTTCGGCTTTAAAGTCATCTGCCAACCAATTGATTATTTTTTGGTCCACGTCATCACCGCCCAAATGTGTGTCGCCATCGGTTGCAAGTACTTCAAAAACGCCGTCGCCCAATTCAAGGATGCTAACGTCGTGGGTACCTCCTCCAAAATCAAAAACCACAACTTTTTGCTCGGTTCCTTTTTTGTCAAGGCCGTATGCCAGTGCTGCTGCGGTTGGTTCGTTGATAATACGTTCCACTTTAAGTCCAGCAATCTCGCCCGCTTCTTTTGTTGCGTGGCGCTGACTGTCGTTAAAATATGCGGGGACGGTAATTACCGCGCGGGTAACGTCCTGTCCTAAATAGTCTTCAGCGGTTTTCTTCATTTTCTGAAGAATCATCGCGCTCAATTCCTGTGGGGTGTACATACGGCCGTCAATGTCAACACGGGCGGTATCATTGTCGCCCTTCACCACTTTGTAAGCAGCGTGTTCCGCTTCTGTTTTTGATTCTGAATATTTATTCCCCATAAATCGCTTAATGGAGCTGATGGTCTTTGTAGGGTTTGTAACTGCTTGGCGTTTTGCAGGGTCACCTACTTTAATTTCGCCACCTTCCACAAATGCAATTACGGAAGGAGTTGTTCTTTTTCCTTCGGCATTAGGAATAACCGTTGGCTCGCTACCTTCCATTACGGCAACGCAGGAGTTGGTTGTACCTAAGTCGATTCCAATTATTTTACTCATAATTATATTGTTTGTTGTTTATAGTTTATTGTTATGCAATCTTTTTTACGGGGTGTTTAAGTCAATGATTGTGCCAGCGGAGAACTACTGCCATGATGTCATAATTTTCAATAAAAAATATTATTAGCAGTAGGAAACTCCAAATTTTAAATTCCAAATTCCAAAAAATAAACTCTGGAATTTGGAATTTTTCATTTGGAATTTATAGTCAAAAGTTGCTTCCATTGTGTGGTATAACGTGGACTTCGCACTTTTTTTATTAGCTCCCATTCCTCCACACGTGTCCCCACTAAACCGGAAGAAATAGTTGCTTTTCCAAATTTTCGATTGATGGCATCGAAGGTTTTGATGAGATTTCCATTATTTAATTTCGAAGGTTGGTGAAACAGATTTCCCTGTACGTAATCCTGCGGAATAATTCCGCTTAAATCAACTCCCACTTTTTTATAGCGATAGCCTGGTTTATAAATTTCCCCCAAAGCCTTTCGCGCTGCGGAAATAAGCTTAAAAGTATCGTTTGTGGGAATATCCAAAGTTACCGTTCGTTTATTGGAATATTGCCTGTCCACATTGCTGTGGTAATTGGTGACAATAAAAACGTGGACGTAGGTAGCGCAGGATTTTTGGGCGCGCAATATCTCGCTCACTTCGCTTATGTAATAGGCGCAGGCTTCCGCGATACGTTCCAGATCGGGCAATTTAATGCCGAAGGATTTTGCGGTACCAATTCCTTTTTTGGGCGGTGGTTGGGTTACAAATTCCTTGCAGGGTTCGCCCCTCAGCTCGCGCCATGTGCGCTCGCCCACAACCGTCATTTCTTTTCGCACCCATTGCAACGGCGTTTCGGTAAATTGGAAAGCATTGAAAACCCCTATATTTTTCAGCCGTTCTGCGTGTTTTCTGCCAATGCCCCAAACATCGCCTATTTTGCACCACTTCAATGCTTCAATCCTTTTTTCTTCGGAATCGATTACGAAAACGTGGTTGTTTTCCGCAATTTTTTTCGACATTCGGTTTGCCAATTTTGCCAATACTTTTGTCGGCGCAATCCCAACACCAACGGGCAATCCCGTGTTTTTAAGAATAGTGTCTTTTATTAAATGCCCATATTCATTCAAAGAACTATTTTCCATTCCCGAAAGATCGACAAAAGCTTCATCGATACTGTAAATTTCAACATTGGGCGAAAACGTTCCGAGAATGTTCATTACCCGCTGCGACATTTCGCCGTAAAGTGTATAGTTTGAAGAAAAGAAAACAACATTGTTTTTTATAAGCTTATCCTTTATTTTGAAAACGGGTTCAAACATGGGAATTTCCGTAATGGTTTTGGCTTCCTTATTTGCCGCAATTACGCAACCGTCATTATTGCTTAAAACCACAACAGGTTTTCCCCAAAGATCGGGACGAAAAACCTGTTCGCAGCAGGCGTAAAAACTGTTGCAATCTACCAAAGCGATCATCGGGCGTAATGGATTATATAGGTTATAATTCCCCAAACGGTGATTTCTTCTTCCGAAAAACCAAAGGGAATTCGCCGTATTTTAAACTCGCCTTCTTGGATTACAAGCGCCAACGCATTAAAATTTCGCGGAAGCGAGCGGTCAATTACCAATACATCTTTATCCAGAATATTGTATTCCTTAAAAGCATTTCCGTCAATCCGCACAAAAAAAGTGGCGTCGCGATTTACCACCAATTCTTGGTTCAGATCGATCGTTGGTTCCAAATAATGGGTGGCGGGACTGGAAAAACCAGTCTGTTTTGAAACGCCCGGTTCGTGCCGGCTTTTAACTTTTGTGAGTTTGCCTGAAGTGAAGATTTCCATTCTCCAAAAATAGGAATATTTCCTATTTTATGGAATATATCCAATTATAATTATAAACAATTAATGCTTTCCCCTTAGCTATATAGCACAAAATTTCTTAGGTTTGAATCAAGATTGAATTTATGGAAAGTATCAGCGTTTTCGATATGCTAAAAATTGGTGTCGGGCCCTCAAGCTCCCACACTTTGGGGCCTTGGCGCGCCGCCCTGCGATGGATTGGCGAACTGAAAGAGAACAACCTATTTGAAGAAGTAGTAGGAATTTCAGTGGATCTTTATGGCTCACTTTCCCTCACCGGAAAAGGCCACGCTACCGATATTGCCGTGATGTTGGGCCTTTCGGGTTTTGACCCTGTAACCTTTCCCATTGAAAATATTGAAAAGGAAGTCGGTTTTATCAATGCAGAAAATAAATTGAGATTGAACGACGAATTGGAAGTTCCCTTTTTTCCGAAGCAAAATATCATCTTCAACCGCAAGTTTTTGGAATTTCACCCCAATGGAATGACTTTCCGCGCAACCTTCAAAGATGGCTCTAATAAATCTACTTCCTATTATTCAATTGGTGGCGGATTTGTGGTAAAGGAAGAGCGGAAACGAAAAAAAATCAAAGAGGAAATATTCGCCCGGTTTCCTTTCCCAATTGAAAAAGGAACAGAACTTTTGGCGTATTGCAAAGCTGAAGGGAAAAATATTTGGGAAATAGTTTTGGAAAACGAGAAATCATTGCGAAGCGAAGCCGAAATAAACGACGGATTGAAGAAAATTTGGGATGTGATGCTGGATTCCATGTACGTTGGCTGCCACACCGAAGGCACATTACCGGGCGGATTGAACGTAACCCGCCGCGCTTTTGAAATGAACAAAAACCTGATTGGCGACAGCAAATACACAAATGCCGAGGAATGGATTGCGGAAATAAGAAACACCGAAGTGAAATTTAGACAGATTTTGAAATGGGTTTCGTGTTTTGCATTGGCCGTAAATGAAGTAAATGCATCGTTGGGACGTGTTGTTACGGCACCCACCAACGGAAGCGCGGGCGTAATTCCTGCCGTGATGATGTATTATATGGTCATTGAGAACCACGATGCCAATTTTGAAGACATTCGGAAATTCTTGCTCACTGCGGGCGAAATAGGAAGCATGTTCAAAAAAGGCGCTACCATTTCCGCAGCTATGGGCGGTTGCCAGGCAGAGATTGGCGTTTCGTCCTCCATGGCCGCCGGAGCACTTTGCGAACTGATGGGCGGCACGCCGGAACAATGTTTAATGGCCAGCGAAATTGCAATGGAACACCACTTGGGAATGACCTGTGACCCCATTGCAGGTTTGGTCCAAATTCCTTGTATTGAAAGAAACGCGATGGGCGCGATAAAAGCTATAAATGCCTGTGAAATGGCATTAGACAGTGACCCGAGCAAAGCGAAGGTTCCATTTGATAAGGTAATTGCAACCATGTGGGAAACGGCAAAGGATATGACTTCAAAATACAAAGAAACCAGCGAGGGAGGACTTGCGGTACAGGTAAATATCAGTGATTGTTAAAGTTATTCCTTCTTGCAACTGCCAATGCGCAGTGAGTCTATGACATTTAAAATTTTCCAGCTTTCATCGGTGTAAACAAGGGTAAAGGAATTGGCCCCACAATGGCTGAATTTTCCGTTCAAATAATATTCATAGGGTGTCCATACGTGGGCAATGTTTCCATCGCTATTCACAATATAATCCGTTAATTTTTCCTCCCAATCCATTCCTTTTCCAGTGGTGGCGGCATATTGGAGCAATTCGGAAGCTCTGATGAACATTACAATATTTTCTTGATCAGTATTCACGTATGCACGGTTCATGGTCATATTAGGATGCAGGACAGATTTCATCTTTATGGTATCGCCCGCTTGATAGGCATTCATAAAAATATCAATGATTATTTTACCATTGTCCGTAGAAAGGGATCCCTGCGCAAAACAAATTGGGCTAAATACTATGAAAAAAAATAGGAAGGCAGATTTCATAAGTGAAAAATTTAAGTGGTTACATCCCAAAAGTAGTATTTTTACACATTAATATATTTATTAGAGAGAATTATGTCAGTAGCCAAAAAAGAATACAAGCGCATCACCACCAAAACTTTGGTGGACATGAAAAAGAAGGGTGAAAAAATATCGATGCTCACGGCATACGATTTTACAATGGCGAGAATCGTGGACAGCGCCGGGATAGATGTTATTTTGGTGGGCGATTCTGCAAGCAACGTAATGGCCGGGCACGAAACTACATTGCCCATAACCTTGGATCAAATGATTTATCATGCCGCCTCCGTGGTTCGCGCCATTGAGCGTAGTTTGGTTGTGGTGGACCTGCCTTTTGGAAGCTATCAAAGCGACCCCAAGGAAGCGCTGCGCTCAGCCATTAGAATTATGAAGGAAAGCGGCGGCCACGCAGTAAAATTGGAAGGCGGAAAGGAAATAAAGGAATCCATAAAACGGATATTGAACGCAGGAATTCCCGTGATGGGACATTTGGGCTTGACGCCGCAATCCATCTATAAATTCGGAACATACACTGTTCGCGCCAAAGAGGAAGAGGAAGCCGAAAAATTACTTGAAGATGCCGTGCTGCTTGAAAAAGCAGGTTGTTTTGCCATTGTTCTGGAAAAAGTTCCTGCTAAATTGGCAAAGGAAGTAGCTGAGAAAATAAGCATTCCAGTAATTGGCATAGGTGCCGGAAATGGCTGTGACGGCCAGGTTTTGGTAACGCACGATATGATCGGGATGACTCACGAATTCAATCCGCGGTTTCTTCGGAGGTATTTGGATCTTTATACTGAAATGAAAAACGCTTTCAGCCAATACAGCATTGATGTTAAAAGCGGGCATTTCCCGAATGATAGTGAACAATATTAAATAGGAAATTTTCAAATTTTAAATACCAAATTCCAAAATATTTCAACTACCAAAATCCATAGTACCAAGGACAATCTTCAAATCCTGTTTGAAGACAACCATCTGATTGTGGTAAACAAGCGTCCGGGCGATATTGTTCAGGGCGACAAAACCGGCGATGCTCCCCTTTCAGAAGTGTTAAAGGAATATATTGCTGAAAAATACAACAAACCCGGCGCCGTGTTTTTAGGAGTGGTGCACCGTTTGGACCGCCCCACAAGCGGGATCGTTGTTTTTGCAAAAACTTCAAAAGCTTTGGCGCGATTGAACAAAATGTTTTCAGAAAGGGAGACCGTTAAAACCTATTGGGCAATCGTAAAAAATTTTCCGCCCACTTCCCAGGGCACACTTAGGCATTATTTAAAAAGAAATCCAAAGCAAAACAAATCATACGCCCATTCCAAAGCAGTTCCGGACAGCAAAGAAGCCATTCTTCATTATAAATTTCTGGAAAAACTGGACAATTATTATCTTTTGGAAATAACCCTTGAAACGGGCCGGCACCATCAAATTCGCGCGCAACTTTCGGCTATTGGATGCCCCATAAAAGGTGATTTGAAATATGGTTTTGAGCGTAGCAACCCCGATGGCAGCATCCATCTGCATTCCCAAAAATTGATGTTTGTGCATCCGGTGAAGAAAGAAAATATTTTGATAGCGGCACAGCCTCCCTCGGATTCGCTTTGGGACGCCTGCCAATTATAGCTTTATCAAGTTTCTCTTTAGGGCAAAAATAACCAGGCCCACACGGTTCTTGACTTTTAGGCGGTTGAAGAGCTCATGTCTGTAACCGTCAATTGTTTTAGGGCTCAGCCCCATTTTTACGGCTATTTCCTTATAAGTCAATTCGGAACAGGCCAACTGAATGAAGGTGAGCTCGTTTTCCTTTAAATCAATTAAGGAAATGTCATCTATAGCTGTCATTGAATGGAAGATGGTTTCAGAGACCTTTTCGGAATGGTAAAAACCTTTCTCCATTAATTCATTGAGGGCCTGGTTTAAAATCTCGGGATGTATGTCTTTCAATAAATATCCGCGGGCACCCTTGCGCAACATTTTCAAGATTGACAGTTCATCATCTTCCATGGAAAGTGCGAGGGTCATTATTTTTGGATGGGTGGCGTTCAGCCATTCCGCAGTTTCATAGCCATCCATCACCGGCATATTGATATCGAGCAATATAATTTCTGGCAGATTGGGTTCGCTTTTAAAGCGTTCTTGGAGCTCGATCCCGTTTTTTGCATGGAAAAGCACCCTGAATTGGGGGAATGAATTGATTAGTTTCTCCAAAGAACCCGCAAAAAGTGAGTGGTCATCAACAATGGCTACTGTATGTATTGTGGTTTTGGTCATGGGGCGTTTTCGTAGGGATATTTTATGGATAGCTTGGTACCCTTGCCAAGGTCTGAAACAATGGAGAAATCAGCATTCAATAGTTCAGCACGGCTGTGCATATTCTCCATTCCGGAGCTGTCGGTTTTTTGTGATGTATTGAACCCCACACCGTCATCTTCGGCGGTAATTTCCAAGGTTTTTACGCGATAATCCAAATGTACCAATAATTCTGATGCTTTGGCGTGCTTTATTACGTTTGAGAGGAATTCCTGAAGAATCCGGAAGATAATGATTTCGCTTGAACTGCTCAAGGGCACCACAGTTCCGGTTACTTTTAAAGAAGCCTTCAGGTAGTCCAATCGGTTAAACCGGTCAAGTTCCACTTGCAGCGATTTTAGAAGTCCATTCTTCAGCACTACATCATTATTGAGCACTTTGGAGAGCGAACGAATTTCCTGAATGGTTTCCTGAATCACCCCTTTGGTTTCTTTTATTTGGTTGTGATAGTTTGGGAGCGCGGAGTTCATCAAAACGTTAAGTTGGATATTGGCTACCGATAACAGTTGGCCCACGTTGTCATGTAGTTCCCAGGCTATGTTTTTAAGGGTCTGTTCCTGGATTTCTATCTGCGAGTCCGCAAGTTCTCTTTGATAGCGCCTTTCGGCTTCGTAGCGTTCCATAAGAAATTTGTTTTTTCTTCTTTGGAAGGCTATAAAGAAAATAACAACAAAAAGTACCAGAAAAAATATGATGGTTATGAAATAGACTAATAGGAGGATTTCTTCTTTTTTGAGCATATTAAAAAACCAAGGGTATAAATGGAGTACATAAATATGTTTCCATACAACAACACATTAGACCGCAAAGTAACAAATAATTCATTTCCTTCCTTAAGATTGTAATATTGAATAAACATATCAACCGGGGTTAAACAAAGATTGAAAACGAGCACTCCAACGGAAATATAAAACGGAAGCGTCCATTTGAGCAAAAGTATTAAATCACTTCGCAGCAGTTCAAAATAAAAAAGTACAATACTGAAAAATAATAATATTGTTCCGGCTATGCTAACATAAGGAGAATATCCTTTAAAAAAAATATCGGTAAAAATAAAGATGAGGACGGAGGCGGTCAAAAAAGCCCCTACCGCTATGCCAAAAACAGGTTTCCAAAATTTTCTCTTTAAGAATGAAATGAAGTAAAAAACATAGAAGCAATAACTAAAGGGAATATAAATGTTGTACCACCAATAATTTTCTGCAAAGGGCGTGTCCTTTACGAATGAAAAAAGCCGATAGTTTGAAAAATATGCGCCGGGGGAATAAAGGCCAACGGTTTCCACAAAAACAGTTAGCCATAAAAACAGAACTAAATATTTAGAATTCTTATATGGAGCGGCAGCATTTCGAAGGTAATAGGTGCCCGCCACAGCTGCTAAGACCTCTAAGATATAAATAGGAAGGACAAACAGCAAAAACTCACTAAAACCCAAAATCTAATAATTTTTCGGAGGAAATCCGCTGACGCCTTGGTTTAATGGCTCCAGATTATAGTTATTCGGGGCACCGGGAGCAATTCCCAATGTAGGGGCCAAAAAAACCGTGGCCTTATCATTAGTGGCACTGTCATAGGCCGCAAAATAAATACGCACTCCTGGCTGTGGGCCAATTCCAGTGCCTGATTTTATATAATCCAAAAACTGTTGGAGTTCAGCAACACTGAATAAGAACTCACGGGTGTCAGCAGATCCCATAGCGCGTTCAATATCTACAGCGCGGGTGGCTACCCAGTTATCCTGAAGCTGTCGAGCTTCGGTTACACTGATGCAATTTGATGGTTTTGACATAGTTGAAATTTTTTAAGTGGGTTAATCAGGGGCGAATGTACCAAAAACAATCAAATAAGCATTTTTATCACACAAAAAACAGGGAAAATCCTGTTTGCAAACAGGGTTTTTCCTATGTATATGTAAGATTTAATTCGTACAGAATCTTTAAAGAAAATTATCCAAACCAGCCATCACGATCCAAACTTCTATATTGAATGGCTTCAGAAATATGACTGCCAATTATTGTTGGCGAAGCTTCCAAGTCGGCAATGGTTCGAGCTACTTTAAGAATTCTATCATAGGCGCGGGCCGAAAGATTCAATCGCTCCATTGCTGTTTTCAACAGTTGTAGGGATGCTTCGTCCAACCCACAGAACTGCCGGATTTGCTTTACGCCCATTTGCGCATTGTAGTGAACATTGTCAAAATCCTTAAAACGCTCGGACTGGATTTTTCTGGCGTTTGTGACCCGTTGGCGAATAAGAATACTGGACTCTCCCCGGCGCTCCTCACTCAATTTTTCAAAAGGAACGGGGGTTACTTCAATATGGATGTCAATCCGATCCAAAAGCGGACCGGAAATTTTGCTTAAATACCGCTGCATCTCAGCAGGCGAGGACATTACGGGTGCATCCGGATCGTTAAAATACCCACCCGGACTTGGATTCATACTCGCAACCAACATAAAACTGGACGGATAAGTAACCGTAAATTTTGCCCTCGAAATGGTTACATCACGGTCTTCCAAGGGCTGGCGCATCACTTCCAAAACGCCGCGTTTAAATTCTGGCAATTCGTCCAAAAACAAAACTCCATTGTGGGCCAAACTTATTTCCCCGGGCTGCGGATATTGCCCGCCACCCACCAGGGCAACGTCTGAAATGGTGTGATGTGGGCTCCTAAAAGGACGCGAGGTCATAATGCCTCCCCTTTCCATGGTGCGGCCCGCAACGCTGTGTATTTTTGTTGTCTCCAAGCTTTCCTGTAAGGTCATTGGCGGTAAAATACTGGGTAAGCGTTTGGCGAGCATCGTTTTTCCAGATCCGGGGGGACCGATCAAAATAATATTGTGGCCGCCCGCTGCGGCAATTTCCATACAGCGTTTTATGGATTCCTGCCCCTTTACGTCGGCAAAATCATGTTCGGGATGTTCCAAATGTTCATAAAATTCCGCTACCATATCTACCTCCGTTTTTTGTAGCGGAATGTTTTCATTAAAAAAATCGATTACTTCCTTTATATTCTCAATTCCAAAAACTTCAATTCCCTCAACAATTGCCGCTTCCTTAGCATTTTGCTTTGGAAGAATAAACCCTTTAAAACCTTCTTCTTTCGCCTTTAATGCAATTGGCAGGGCCCCGCGAATGGGCTGCAGATTACCGTCCAAGGACAGCTCGCCCATAATGATATATTCAGAAAGCGGTTGTTGTTGTTCAATCTGTTCAGTGGCTATAAGAACGCCCATTGCAAGGGTTAAATCATAGGCAGAGCCTTCTTTCCGAAGATCGGCTGGCGACATATTAAGAATCAGTTTCTTTCCCGGAATTTTATATCCATTGTTCTGCAAGGCAGCAGCAATGCGAAAATTGCTTTCCCGAATGGCGTTATCGGGCAGCCCAACGAGGTGGTACCCAATTCCGATATCTACATTTACTTCAACTGTAACGGTGGTGGCCTCAACGCCAAAAACGGCGCTTCCATAAACTTTTGTCAGCATAATTCAGTAAGTATAAACGGGGAGTTAACAACTGAAAGATATTAAAAAATGTGTGAAGTATGAAATGGGGATAAAAAAGTTTGCAACTATTTTGTCCTAAACTTTTCAAGCAAATTAAGCGTTGATGGATTTTTAACAGTTGAGGTGTTGCCGCTTACAATGGCTTTTAGGGTTTCCTGGGCCACAGTTTTGCCCAGTTCCACGCCCCATTGGTCATAACTGAAAATGTTCCATATAATGCCTTGCACAAAAAGTTTATGTTCATAAACAGCAATGAGGCTGCCTATATTGTCGGGCGTCAGTTTTTTGATCAAAATTGAATTGGTGGGTTTATTGCCTTCAAAATTTTTGAATTCGCTTTCAATGTTTTTCTTGTGCGTTCCTTCCCAAAGGGCTTCGGTTTGGGCGAAGAAATTGGCCATTAAAATATTGTGATTTTCAATATTGCCGTGCAGTGGTTCACTGAAACCAATAAAATCTGTAGGAATCAATTTTGTTCCTTGATGCAACAGTTGAAAATAGGCATGTTGTGAATTGCTGCCCACGTTGCCCCAAAGAATGGTGCCGGTTTGGTAATCTACTTTTTCACCGTTTCGATCTACATTTTTGCCGTTGCTTTCCATCACCGCCTGTTGCAGGTACGGAACGAGTTTGTGAAGATATTGCGAATAGGCCACAACAGCTTCACTTTGGGCTTTAAAAAAGTTGTTGTACCAAATGGAAAGCAACGCGAGCACCACGGGAATATTCTCTTTGAAATCGGTGTTTTTAAAATGTCTATCTGCCTTATTTGCGCCCTTTAGCAATGCTTCAAAATTATCATAGCCAATTGCACAGCAAATGGAGAGTCCCACTGTGCTCCAAAGTGAAAAGCGACCGCCAACCCAGTCCGGCAATGGATAAATATTTTCGGCGGAAATACCAAACTCCTTTGCGCCACCTTCATTGGCTGAAACGGCCACAAAATGTTTGTGAATGTCTTTTTCCGAAGCATTCTTTAGGAACCATTTCCGTACTAAAGTTGCATTTGTGATAGTTTCCTGAGTGGTAAAACTTTTTGAAACAATTATAAAAATGGTGGTTTCCGGATTCAGGTTTTTAAGTTTTTGGGCTACATCATCGCCATCAATATTTGCGATAAAATGGATTTTTAAATGGTTTCGGTAAAACTGAAGTGCTTCGGTTACCATTTCGGGACCCAAGTGACTTCCGCCAATGCCAATGTTCACTACGTCTGTGATGGGTTTTCCGGTGAAACCTTTGTGCGAGCCGCTGATGAGATCTTCGGAAAAGCGCTTCATTTTTTGGAGTGCATTTTTAACCTCCACTTTCATATTTTCAAAATCGCGCAAAGCGGTGTGCAGCACGGCACGGCCTTCCGTTTCATTGATCTTCATTCCGGAAAACTGCTGGTGTATGGCTTCCTGCAGTTTAACTTCATCAGCAAGTTTTATTAGCAATGACAAGGTTTCATCTGTAATTCTGTTCTTCGAAAAATCCACATAAAAATCCTGCCATTCAATCTTAAAACGGTCTGCGCGCCCGTTGTCCTTGGAAAAGATGTCCTGCATTTGTTGCACCTCCATTTTTTTGAAATGGGCTTCAAGTGCTTTCCAGGCTTCAGTTTTGGTGGGATTGATTTTTGGTAATGACATGTATATAGTGGGCTATATTCTTAGGGATTGTGAAATTTATTTCTGTAATGTTCAATTAATCCATCGATGGGACGCTGAACGATATTTCCGAGAATGAGTTGCTGCTCCATAAAACATTCCTTTATGATTTCTTCTGAAAAATGGGCAATGGAGCCAATAAAATGGACCGGAATCTCGTGTGCATTTTCAAAAAGAAGAATGCGCGATTCAATAAAATTTGAAATGCCTTCTTTTATCAGCGCGTAAAAGTAGGGGTTTATTTCCTTTTGGGTAAAAATGAACTGAGCAAAAGAGGCCAAATATGCGTTTGGATTGGGTTTTTTGTATAAATTCATTTTTATTTCATCAGCTTCTACATTGAAACGCTTTTCAAATTCTGATGCAATTTTTGGAGGCATGCGTCGGTAATAATAGTCCTGCAATAATTTTTTTCCGAAGTAATTTCCACTGGCCTCATCCATTATAACATAGCCCAAAGAAGGGATTGGAGAGTGAATTTTTGCGCCGTCAAAATAGCAGCTATTACTTCCGGTGCCCAAAATACAGACAATTCCCGGTGTGTTTGTTGCGGCAAGAACAGCTGCCTCCATATCTTCAAAAACGCTTACGGAGGCTTTTGAAAATAAGGTTTCCAAGACTTCTTTCAAAATGCCCCGCGGTGTCAATGTGCCACAGCCCGCTCCATAAAAATAGAGCGCGTCCACCTTCTCTAAAACGTTTTTTAAAGATTCATTTTCAGTAATGCGGATTCTCATTTCTTCCGGGGGAACCACGGTAGGGTTTAGGCCCAAGGTGCTGGTTTTGAAAATAACATTGCCGTGGGTGTCCAGCAATACCCAATCACATTTTGTGGAACCGCCATCAGTTATTAGCGTCATAATTTAAAGCGTTGCAACGTGGGCGGCAAGATCGACCAGTTTTGCGGAATAGCCGTATTCATTGTCATACCACGCCACTAACTTAAAGAAATTATCGTTAAGCGCAATTCCGGCATAGGCATCAAACGTACAAATATGTGGATCTGAAACAAAATCCTGCGAAACCACTGCAGCTTCGGTATAATTAACGATGCCTTTATATGATTTTTCAGAAGCGTTTTTGAATAAGGTTTTTATTTCTTCATAAGTGGCCGGTTTTTCCGTACGTACGGTCAAATCCACTACCGAAACATCTGTTGTTGGTACGCGGAATGCCATTCCGGTGAGTTTTCCCTTTAGCTCGGGAATTACCTTAGTAACGGCAACGGCAGCTCCGGTTGTTGTTGGGATAATATTGCTCAACGCACTTCTGCCCATTCTATAATTTTTCTTGGAAGGCTGGTCAACGGTGGACTGTGAAGCCGTGACGGAATGTACCGTGGTCATCAAGGCTTCAATAATGCCGAGTTCATCGTTGATGATTTTCGCCATGGGTGCCAAACAGTTTGTGGTGCACGAGGCGTTTGAAATTATGGTATCAGCAGGTTTCACCAATGTATGGTTGACGCCCATCACAAACATAGGGGCCGTTTTGGAAGGTGCCGAAATTACCACTTTATGTGCACCGGCCTTTAAATGTGCCGAAGCGGTGTCAATTTCCTTGAAAATTCCAGTGCAATCAATGATTATGTCTGCATTTACGTCGCCCCACTTTAAATTTTCTGGATTTTTCTCGGCCGTGACGCGAATCTTTTTTCCGTCCACAATTAAATTTGGGCCCTTCACTTCTATTTTTCCGGGAAATTTTCCGTGCACGGAATCATATTGCATTAAATAGGCCAGATGATCAACGTCCAGCAGGTCGTTTACCGCCACTATTTCAATGTCCTTGTTTTGTGATGCTATTCTGAAGGCAAGACGCCCAATTCGGCCAAAGCCGTTAATCCCTATTTTCTTTTTCATTTATTCATTTTTTTTTAATATTTAAATTGAAATGATGTCTGCCACGCGGATCAAATCCTCATCAATTTCATTGTTCCCCTTTATTGCTTCGGAAAAAGGGACGGCAATCACTTTGTTGTGAACTATCCCGATCATTACATTGGTTTCGCCCCGCAAAAGTGTATCGATGGCGCCCACGCCCAAACGGCTGGCCAGAACACGATCGTAACAACTGGGTGATCCGCCTCGCTGAATGTGGCCGAGCACGGTAACCCTAACTTCATATTCCTTTAGGTTTTCTTCAATGTAGTGGGCGAGCTCAAAAATATTTTTCCCTATTTGGTCCCCTTCGGAAACAACTACTATACTTGAGGATTTTCCCGATTTTTTACTTCGGCTTAAAGATTCCAGCAGGCGTTCGCGGCCCATGTTTTGCTCCGGAATCAAGATTTCTTCTGCGCCTGCCCCTATGCCTGCATTCAAAGCTATATCGCCTGCATCGCGGCCCATAACTTCTACCAAGAAAAGCCGGTTGTGCGAATTTGCCGTGTCACGGATTTTGTCAATTGCCTCTACCACCGTGTTTAAAGCGGTGTCATAGCCAATAGTATAATCTGTGCCATTGATGTCGTTATCAATGGTTCCCGGCAAGCCCACAATTGGAAAATTAAACTCATTTGAAAAAACGGATGCACCGGCAAAAGTGCCGTCGCCGCCAATAACTACCAACGCATTAATGCCTTCGTTTTGAAGATTTTGGAAAGCCTTTTTTCTTCCTTCCGCGGTTCTGAAATCTTTTGAACGGGCAGATTTAAGAAAGGTTCCGCCGCGGTTGATTATGTTTTTTACGGTGCGGGCATTCAGTTCTTGAAAGTCGCCTTCAATCAACCCTTGCAGGCCGCGATAAATGCCGATACATTTTAAATTGTGATAAACACAGGATCTAACTACGGCCCGAATGGCAGCGTTCATTCCCGGGGCGTCACCGCCGCTTGTTAAAACTCCAATTTTGGTCAGTTTGTCCATTATTTTGAAAGTTACTATTATTGTTTATAATTCAAAATGATTTTTATCAGAAAAAAATACGTGTAAGTACGTATTGCGAAAAGTTCAGAACTGCAATATATTTGAATCATAGAATTAGTGGATAATGCATAAAGAATATTTTTTGTGGGGATAGAAAATATTATGAGTGCACTTTAAAGTTTACTAAGTTAGGTTTGTTAAGGAATTCCGGTCTAAGACCGGGATTCTTTTTTTTATATGGTTTCTTCATTGAAAGTTAGCTTCAGTATCTGGCTTGTGCCCTGGGTTACTTTGAAACGGTCGTCCATTCTGTGGCCAATTATCCACACAATAGTTTCATCGCTTAAAAGAAGCCAAATTTTTTCCTTTTCATTCAGCGGTATTTTAATATCCTTGAAAAATTTGCTCACTTTCTTTTTTCCCGTCATTCCGAAAGGATGAAAGGAATCGCCTTTTTTCCAATTTCTGAGCTTTAATGGAAAATGCAATTTTTCAGAAGCAACATAAATTATATTTTTTTCGGTTTCGCCAATATATTTTGATGGTTCAATGGTTAACTGTATTGGTTTGGAAATTCCCTCCTCCCCCACGGAAAATTCATCGCTATAATTTTTTTTGCTGACTTTGGAAAGTATCAATTCCTCCCGGTTCTTCAAGAGGGAATGGGTTTTGGAAAAAATTTGTTTCCCCGTTTGGGCATACAATAGTTTGGAAACGTCATCCCATTTGGTAAATCCAAAACCATGCAACAGCTCATAAAGCACGGCTTCGGTGTGGGGCAGTTCTTTAATTTTTTCAACGTTGATTTTGTATGAGTCTGCATCTTCAATAACCACTTTATTATAAATCAGGGACAGATAATCTTCAATTAGTGCTTGAGAGGACTGTAGGTTTCGGCGCGTTTTTTGAAAATTCTTCAAAATGGACCCGTTCGTTTTTTTGAATTGTGGCAACACTTCCCACCGCAACATATTCCGAAGATAGTCTGATTTTTTATTACTGCTGTCCTCTCTCCATTTCAAATTGTTATCTTCGGCATACTGTGCAATTTCCATTCGTGAAAAGTCTAAAAGTGGCCTGAGAATGCGGGTATTTTCGCTGGGAATTCCTGTGAGGCCGCTAAGTCCCGTTCCTCTTGAAATGTTTATGAAAAAGGTTTCCAGATCATCATCCAAATGATGTGCGGTTAACAGATACTCATAGTTGAAGTTTATCAAAATTTCTGAAAACCAAGCATAGCGAAGGTCGCGCGCCGCCATTTGTATAGAGATTTTGTGTTCTTCAGCATACTTTTTTGTATCAAAAGTTTCAGCAAAAACGGAGATTTCCATTTTTTTTGCCAAACCTATAACAAACCTTTCATCGTCGTCGCTTTCCTTTCCGCGCAGCGAAAAGTTGCAATGAGCCAGACCAATTTCAAAATTCAAGGTTTTCATTAAATGGGTCAGGACCACACTGTCCATTCCGCCACTGCATGCAATAAGCAGGCGCTTTTGGCGGATGAAGGAGAAATTTTCAAGTAAGTGTTTATTGAAATTTGAAAGCATTGTAATGAACCCTTAGAAAAAATTAATTATAATTCCAGCGATCACCGCTATTCCGAAACTGAGCATTGTGCCAATGAGAACGTACTCCGTCTTGAGGGTTTCGTTATTGCCGTATCGCAGTATTGATTTTGCGGCAATTAAGAAACCCACTGCCGAATATTGTGAGGCTATGATTAAAGTGAGGGTTAAAATACGTTCCAAAACTCCAATTACCTTTCCGGCATTGGGCATTTCGTTGTCGCTGCTAACCTGAATTTCAGTGGCCAGAAAGACTTCCCTTATAAAAATGTTTGCGGGTTTTAAACATACCAAATATCCCGTTATGGTGAGCAGGTATTTAAAGTTGATAGCGATGGCAATCGATGGATTTATTCCATTCCATTTGTTAAATAGAACCACCACAATTGAGATAATCAGTAAGTGAAGGGCTTGATCGATAAAAAAGGCGTACCTCCCCAAAAACCTACTTTTAATAAGATGCGGTTTAAATCCATCAATAATAATATGTGTTAAGGCAATAATGGCGGCGGCAAAAACAAAATCTACCTGCAACGAAAACAACCACGCCAAGACGAAGCACAGCAGCCCATGTAAATATAAAAAAGGACTTTTGAACCCGATGGCATTCTTCTGTTTCGCCAGTTTGGGGGTTTGAAAAAAGTAATCTACGCATAAATGTGCAATAAACTGAAGCAACAACAATTCCTTTAATTCCATATTTTTTAATTTGAAATTATCATTTTAAAATAGTTTACGGCTTCGTCTATGGCGTTCCAGCCCACACTGGTGGAATGCTGGTTGACGGCGGATTGCCCAATTCCGAGGCGTTTGGCAATTTTGTCTTCTTGGTTGTTCATTAGTTTTAAGTACAAAACTTCACATTGTCTTGAAGTTGCCTTGCTGAGCAAAACATCCAACAGCGCCAATAAAGGCTGGAAATTTTTGTTTAAAGTTTCATTTTTTGAGGCAAAGAACAAAGTGTTTTTTATAACGATCCGTTCTTTGTTGTATGTTGTTTCGCCACTAATTTCACGCCCCGAAAGATAAATTGCCTCGCCGTCTATCACACCTTCCTTGGGTTCAAAACGGGTGAGCTCGCCATAGCCAATCGCTAACCTTATTCCGTGGGTTTTGAACTGTTTGATTCTATTGTCTTCACTTTTATAAGTTTTCAACTTGACGGGAATGGCCTTCACAAAACTTTTTATTGCCAACGCCACCCGCAGTCCTTCGGAAGCATTGGGGATCACACATTCCAAATAGTCGCCTTTGATAATGCGGCCATAAACATTGAACTCTTCTTCTAAATTTTCCAGCAAGATGTTCAAATTTTCTGCTACCAATTGGCGATCTTCAGGGTGCAAACCTGTGGAGGAAACAATATCGCCGGATATTACGGAATAGTACATAACTGAAACTTTATTCAAATATATCATTTTATTAGTATAAACACTAATAAATTGCTTTTATTAGTTTAAACACTAATAAATGAATAATATAAGTTTAAAAGCTAATGACGGCAATTCAGTTCCTGGGCTTAAATGAATGGTGCAAAACTTCGCGCATGGCTTTTGCCTTCAGCAAACATTCTTCATATTCCTTTTCTGGCACAGAGTTTATGGTGATGGCGCCACCAACGGAAAAACTCACGTAGTTTTTAGATGAATTAAACAAAATACTTCGAATAACAACATTAAGGTCAAAATCGCCCGAGGGAGAAAAATAGCCAATAGCCCCGCTATAAAGGCCGCGCTTGGCATCTTCCAAATCCTCTATAATCTGCATGGCTGCAATTTTCGGGGCGCCCGTCATACTGCCCATGGGGAAAGTATTTCTCACTATCTCAACGCTAAAAGTGGTTGGCGCAACGCGGCACGTGATCGTGGAAATCATTTGATGCACTTGTTCAAAAGTATAAACAGCACAGAGCTCCTCAACGGAAACGCTGCCTTTTTCGGCAATTCGGGAAAGGTCGTTGCGCACCAAATCTGTGATCATAATATTTTCGCTGCGCTCTTTGGGGTCCATGGCCAACTGTTGGGCCATTTTCAAATCTTCATCCCGATTCTGGAAACGTCTCGCCGTACCTTTAATGGGCTGTGAAACCACGGTAGTTCCGGTTCGTTTTAAATAGCGCTCGGGGGAAGCCGAAAGTGCAAAAATATCATTCAGCTTTATAAAAGCTGAAAACGGAGCTTTGGAAATACCGTTTAATTGAAGGAATACCTGCAAAGGATCAATCTGGGTTTCTTCCGAATAAAATTCCTGACAGAGGTTCACTTCATATATATCGCCCCGCTGAATATGCTGCAGCGCCCTTTCTACTTTTTCAAGATAATCCGCTTTGGAAGTGCGCGCGTGGATAGTTATATTTTTCTTGGGAGAAGTTGTTTTTGTATGTTGCAGTTTTTCAGAAATAGTCTGTAGATCAACTTCCATCTCACCGGCCAGTGCGTTCAAATAATGCAATTCAACATTATTTTCAGAAAAAAGAAACAGTTTTTTTGGTTGAAAAAAATACAGGTCGGGAAACTTCAGGCCATCGCCATTGTGGGAATGAAGGTTTTCCACATCATTTTTAAGGTCGTATGTTAAATACCCAAAAAGCCAGTCGTCCGTACTTTTTTGGTACTCTTTGAGTTTATCGAACGCATTATGGAATTCGGTTTTTAATGACGAAAAAGCGTCAATGGCCAGAATTGCCTGATAGGTTGTATGGGTGTGTGGATAGTTATTGCTGTCCAGCCACACAACTTCCTGAAACTGTTGTGCCCAGTGGAGCAAGCCATTTTTTGCTTCGGTAGTTAAGGAAAAGGGAAATTGCTTTACGGTGCGCATCATTGGTCCAGTTGGTGCACAAAATTTTGCAGAACGTCCGTAAAACCTAATGCTAAAATTTCATTTGAAATGGACTGAGAGTCTTCATCAAAATTTTCAAAAAAAGAAGGAAAGCTAAAACTTTCAATAATAACGCCCCCAAAACGTGGAAGCACGTATTTTGCATATTCCAATGCAGAGGCTGCGCCCCGTTTTCCGGGCGATGTGCTCATCAACAGGATTTTTTTCTCCTTTAGAAAATCATATTCCAATCTTGAGAGCCAGTCGAGTGTATTTTTGAAGTATGCCGAAACCGTTCGGTTGTGCTCATTTACGGAGATTATGAGCGCATCGGCTTCTTTTATTTTAGTGTTGAGCATTTTCAAATGTAGTGGATATCCTTTTTCGCGTTCCAAGTCTGCGCTAAATATAGGAAGGTCGTAATCTGTTAGTTTAATAACCTCAACTGCGGGGCCTGTGATTTGTGAGGCCGCCAATTTTACCAATTTGTGGTTTATGGATTTACTGCTGTTACTGCCAGCAAAACATACTACTTTTTTCATTCGTCAAAGTTATTGAAATGGAATGAAAAAAACCCACGCCAAAAAAATTGGCGCGGGTTTTAAAAAAAATTAAAAATGTGAAACGGTTAAAGCTTTACGATACGTTTTACAACGCTTGTGCCTTCAGCATTTATCTTCACAAAATACATTCCCGTAGCAAGGTCACTTAACGAAAAATTCGTTTCCATTCCTGCTTGGGTGAGGTCTATGTTTTTGATAATCCTTCCTTTTACATCTGTGATTACCAAGTTATTCAATTGAGCGGTTGTATTGTTTTTCAACGTAATCTCACCGCTGGTCGGGTTTGGATAAAGAAGGAGGTTATTTGCAAACTCATTTTCTCCAATTCCAATTAACTCATCTACCGTGACGGTAAATGTACAAGTGTCCTCATTACCGGCCGCATCGGTCGCGGTCATGGTCATTGTAGTTGTGCCTACGCCCACCATCGTTCCGGCTACTGGGCTTTGGGTAATTACAGGCGCAGGATTACAGTTGTCAGTTGCCGAAGCGTCACCGGTATAATCTGGCAGGGTATATTGTTCTCCCGGTGCAACCGTTACGAAAACATCGGCTGGACAAGTAATTTCAGGATCTTCAGTTTCAGCGATAACCTGTGCAATGGTTCGTTCACCCGGACAACCGGACGACCCTAAGTTAATGTCGCTGTTAGGCGTTCCGAAATCTGAAGGCTCGCAAATTCCCGACCAGTCTGCCGCAGAATCTGAATCGCCATCTCTTCTGAAAGAATTAGTTCCACAATCATTGGTGAAGGTGGCGCCGGTTCCACTCCAGTCCAAATCAGCGGCTGTAATATTGAACCCAGAAATGGTAACGTTCAATCCAGCAATTTGCGCAGCGCTGAAATTCCAGAATACAGAATCCACAACATTTCCACTTGGGTCAATGATCAAAATCCAACCGGTTCCAGAAGTATCCCAGAACAAATTGTTGCCCCAATATCCAGCACCTCCATCATCGTTCCAATCCATCACGGAATTGGCGCCCATGTTTCCGAGGGTTTTTATTATAGGATTTACGGTATTTATATTAGAGTATGGCGTATCGCTAACTGCCACTTTATAGCCGGTATAGTTTGTTGCTACACCCACATTCTGTATCTCAAATCTATCGGGTGTTTCTATTGAAATTTCAGAAATCACCAATTTTGATAAGGGTCCCGGAGCGCTTTCTTGCGCATAAACATCTACCGATCCTGAAGGGGTAAATGTATATGAAGTACCTTCAAAAAGGAAGTTTCCTCCCGTGGGGGCATCAAACCATCTTATTACGTTATTGGGATCGTTGAGCGTTGCCGTTACGGTAATCGCATCACCTACGCAGAAATCTATCACTCCAGTAGTAGTTGGTCCAGGCGGAACAGCTAACACTTCAATAGTGTCTGTTGCAGATGAAGCGACCGAACAGGGTCCAGCCTGTACATCATAGGTTACCGTATGTACACCAACTCCCGCTGCGGCAGGGTCAAAAGTAAAGGTAGATCCGTTGCCGTCATCTGTAACGCCCGGTCCACTATAAACACCTCCATTTGGGGTTCCACCGGTTAATCCAGTTTGAATTCCTGCGGTTGCACATACGTCCTCCATGATAGAGAGAGCGGCAGATTGTGACGGGGTGTCAAAAGCTTGGGTCCCGTCGCTTCTGCTTCCCGATGATCCTTGGCTTGCACTGAATCCAAGTCCTCTTTTTGCAAATGCATCCCAAAGTAAGCATTCATTCGCACCGCCATAAATGGCCTGGTCAGCAGCGAAAATGGCGTCACGTCCGTCAACGAAACCAGGGCTGCAGGGCTGTAGTTTCATTCCTTCAGTAACCAGAGCCAATGCTTGAATGTTTCCGGCATCTTGGTTAATATCTCCCGTGAAAACATAGAAATCTGGATTAAATCCGTGTTCATCAATCAATGCCCAAGTAACCTCCCAAAGCATTTCGGCCCAAACCGAACCGACTCCGTGGGGTACGGCAGCGGTTTTAATAAAATCATAGGTTTGAGGGTTTACGCTCATATCTGTACTGTATGGATAATCACGAATTCCTGGGCCGCCTGGTCCTTGGCCAAAAAGATAGGTCCCTACTCCACGGGCATCTGTGCCCGTATCGCCAGCTTGCATTGTCAACAGGACTCCAAAAAAGTCGCTCCATCCCTCGCCCATCTGTTCTTGGTTCTGCAAACAGTTTGAAGAAGCCGGACCTCCGGTTAAACGGTTCGATATCCCGTGGCCGTACTCGTGCATGATTACCAAGTTGTCAAAATCGCCATCCTTGTCGTTGCAGATGTACATTTGCATGGTGGGGTTGCTTCCGTCCGGTGGTGTGCCAAAGTTAGCATTACAAGTACCGGAACCATCTTGGGCTTCTGCGTTTACTGAATCACTGCCAAGCCCACCGTTTCCGTAGTTATTTTCTTGGAAGTTGCCGCTAATTTCATCAAATCCATATTGATACATAATATCATGGAATACATTATTCATATAAAATAGATTCGTGATGGCAGCATCTTCATATTGATTGGCGTTAGTATAAATCTGACTGAATGGATAGCCGGTAAACTCAAGATTGGAACCAGCATTTGGCTGATAGCCTGGGTTGTTTCCATCTTCATAGGCATTCACGTTGTTTCCGCGGGTAGTTGTGTATTCGGCTCCTGGGGCGCCGTTGGTGTCGTGCCATCCAAACGGAGAAGCGATTGGGTCTGCAGGTTGCACAACAATAGTTCTGGCACCAAAATAAGGGCTTTCAAGTGGCAGGGCGATTACTTCATAACATTCGGTGCACGCAGCAGGTTTGTTGGCAATTATTTCGTCATAGTTCGGAATGTCATAAAGATTCGCGTTAAAGTCCAAAGTTTTCACGTCATTGCTATGGTCGTGGTGTATGGCACAGCTCACCATCCAGTTATCTTTATTTACAATATGGCCTGTAGTGGCGTTCACTCTAATACTCCACCAATCTTGTTGGCTTTTTTCTTGAATGGAAATATCCCAGCAAAGTACCAATTCATTAGAATCGTTGAGAGCATACATCAATTTGGCGGGAATAGGGCTAAGGGAAATTCCGCCCTCATTTAAAAGGGTTTCCTTGGCTATTCCTTTGGGCCCGTTAAGCACAGTAAGTGGACCATTGACAGAATATCCAAGCTGCAGTGCCGCAGCGGTAACGGCCTGAGCTGCCGAAAGCGCGGGTTGGGTAGCTCCCGCAATCCTTTCTGCCGAAGCCTTTAAAAATCTATTGTTTTTTGAAATAACCTCTCCGTTTGATAAAGTATGGATGCCAGAATCGGTTCCATAAATTTCAATTCCATTTAACAATTGACGGAAATATAAATGGTGAATACCACTAGCCTTGCTCTGGGTCTCACTGGTTAATTGCCACTGCAAATCTTGCGGCAATAGTTCATTTTCTTCCAGAAATTGATGCAACTCATTGTTGATCACTCCTGAAAAGTTTTGTGCAATCATAGTGCCCGAAAACACTAACATAATTGCCAGGAAAAAACTCCGGGTAACTTTTTTCATTTTGAATTTTTTGGATTAATAATAGATTTAAAGCAGATTAAGCTTGCGTAAAGCTATTAAAAAATAATTTTATCACAACTTTTTCTTAAAACTCCCCAATAATTTTAACATAAACCAATATTTTATTGTTGTTTTTTATGACAATTGCAAGACTTTTGAACAAAGGCCCATAACTTAAAAAAGAGGACCGCCGGTCCTCTTTTCTTAGATTTAAAAACCAAAATATTAAAATGGCCCGGCCAAATAGGGAAAGGTGCTGGAAAATTCAGCGTCGTTAGTAGAGACTCCATCACTAATCAGCTCAGGATTCTCGGTCCCGTTCGGGCCTCCATAAATTAATAATAAGGAAAAATCCATTACGTCATCGCCCAAATTTCTACCGGTCAATATTTCGGTTCCATTGAAATAGGAAGTGGCCCCTGTTTGTGCCAACCACAATACATCTTTGGAAAATAGGGTAGTGAATTCTTCAGCAGTCTGGCCCAAGATGTTGGCGGTATATAATTCGTTCATAAAAAGCAGTTTTGCCTGAAACTTGGTTTGGAATTCCGCCTGCATTGCCGAAGGCACCGTAACATTAAAGGAATCTTTAAAACCGGCAGTCCCAAAAAGGGTATTGATTCCCGGACGGCCAATTTGGTCTTCCTGTATATAAATTCCGCTGAAATCGAGTGTTTCACCGCAGGGCAAACAAGTGGGGCCGCCACAGTCTATGCCTGTTTCTTGGCCATTCATAATGCCGTCATTGCAAGTAGCGTTGATGATTACATTATCGTCTTCATCTTTACATTGCACAAAAAGCAGTGATATAATTAAGGACGCAAAAAGGGTTATATTTTTAAGGGATTTCATTTTTCTTTCTTTTTTAGGGTTCACAATTTTTATTGTTTTCTTTTGGTTTCCAACCACACATTATACATTGGCGTACCTGCCGCAAATGGATTCACGCCAGTGGTGCCGTTGGGCAGCATGGATTTTGGAAATTCCACAACCACACTCAAAACATTGGTTCCTGCATAAGTATCATTGCCGGGATTTTCAAAACCGGTAGCCGTACCTGCAAGGATTTCATTGAATCTGTTGAAATCAAAGAAGAAAGGGTCTTCCCGAGGTCCGGCAAAAAATTTCATTCCGTTATTTTCTGCTATCTGGACATCTTCCGCAGTGGAAATTTTCACGCTGTTTGGCGCAGAAGAGGCTATTGTGCTTTTAGTTCCTTCGCTACCGCTGTATGCTGGCGCCGAAGGCCCAAAGAAATACATGGAATCGCCACGCTTTATTGCTTGGATAACTAAATCTTCTTTTAGGTCATTGTTGTAATCTATATTGAATTCAATCAAAATAGTTTCGTCAAAAGCTGCTTGCTCGGTGGGTGTTCCGGGCGTTAAAAGCCCTTGGACGGTAGCTGCGAATACAAAATTGCTGCTGTTTGCCCCTTCGAATGCATAAAAATCTACAATGTCAGCAGTAGTGCCTGACACAGCCGGAGCATCATTTTGGTCGGAAGACATTAAAAACAGTGACATTGTGGCCAATCCCAGGCCGCCCATTATTGTAAAAAGTTTTGATTTTTTCATCTTTTTTGTTGGTTTTTATTAATTATTTTTACTTGTTCGCTATACTTTCGGCCCACGCTTTTTGTATGCTTTCACAATTGCGCCAAGATTTAAGGTAACGAAAAAACACTGCGGTTTGCAAGCTCTAAAATAACCATAAAAATATCAATGAACCCTTCTGCACCTGATTGGATTTTAAAATTTTTATATCACTTTACAAAAGAGGAACTTATAGATGACTTTGAAAACGAGCCGAAACTATATGAATCTTTAAAGCGCGCGGGGTTCATTTACGGGTTTTCCATAGCTGCACTGCCGAAAAAATCTTTGGGCAATTTGAAGCTCACCAGAGAAGAGCTCACCAAAATAAACCTGTTTCATGGCCTGCTCTTCCAATTTTTTCAGATGCATCCAATGGCCACCTATTCTGAAGCCATCAATGATATTCTGAATTTTTACAAGCAGCTTGAAAAGGGAAAAACCGGATTTTTCCAAAAATTTTCCATTTCGCAGAGTCCGTCCATTTCCTTAGAAAATATGCTGGCAGCCCGCGTACAATCGGCAAATTCCCTTTTAAAGAAAAATACAATCTCGCTATTGACAAATGCGCTGCTTTATTTGGATATTTTGGCTTATAAACATTGGCAGAAAGATCCAAATTCTCTGAAAAAATATTATAAACAGCAGGAAACCACCGTGCTTACGGCGTGTTTTTTAACCTTAAAATCCAAAAGCAAAAAATCGAAATACGACAAACTGTTAATTGAACTTTTTGAAACCTCAACCGAATATATTTCCGCCGAAAGTGAGGGTGGAACCGCCACATTATTGGAAAGTCTGAATTATCTTGACAGTGCCACAGATTCGTTGGGGAAAAATTACATAATGGATCTTTGTTGCTTAACAGTTTGGGAAGATTTAAAACTGGACCCGTCCGAGGAGCAATTTTTACAGCAATTGATGGTATCATTGGGGTTTTCAGAGACGAAACGGAAGAAAAGCTTGGCAGATCTGGGAAGCTTTTCAGAAAAATTTCCAGAAAAAATAGTTCTTTTTGAGTATTCAAGCCCAGTGAAACAGTTTTATAAACAATCTGCAGCCACGGTGAAACTCTTGATTATCCGCAACAAAGACCGCCTGGCCCGTGAACTGGAGGAAAGTGGCGAGCTAATGGTCCTTTTGGGGCAGTCCACACTGCGGGATCTCACGGCTGAGGAAAAAACAAAGGTGAAGCAACAGTTGCTTGACGTTTGCAAGACCATACCGTCGCTCACCATTTTTTTGCTTCCGGGAGGCACGGTACTATTGCCACTTTTGGTGAAATTCATTCCCAAGCTTTTGCCGTCTTCCTTTCAAGAAAATAGAATTGAAGGGCTGAAAAAGAAAAAGTAGCTTTATTCCAGCCAAAGTTTAAAATCCCGCACGCGCTCACGGGCCACGATAACTTCTTGTTCTTTATAACTGTTCAGTTTTAGTTGAAGTCGGGAATTGGTATATGAAATAATGTCTTTTATTGAATTGATATTTATAAAATACTTACGGCTGATCCTAAAAAATGTGTCGGGTGAAAGTTCCCTTTCCAAATTTTCAAGTGTAGTTTCCAAAAGATAATCGCGGCCGTCCACTGTGTGGGCATAGGTGCCTTTGTTTTCAGAATAGAAGCATTCAATTTCATCAACCGCAATCATTTTTATATGCTGGCCAATTTTCGTGGTAAACCGTTTCTTGTACTCCCGCTCCACCGGATTTAAGAGTAGTTTTTTGATGTCTTCAAAATTGAACTGTACGTTTTGCACTTCGGGTTTCAGTGTTTTGTATTTTTTTATGGCAGCTACTAATTCTTCCTCATCAATGGGTTTCAGCAGATAGTCTATACTGTTCAGTTTGAAGGCCTGCAGCGCATATTCGTCAAAAGCCGTGGTGAAGATGATGGAGCTCCTAACTTCCACGGCATCAAAAATCTCGAACGATAACCCGTCGCTGAGCTGGATGTCCAAAAAAATAAGGTCGGGATGTGGGTTGTTTTGAAACCATGAAACCGCTTCGCCCACGCTGTGCAACATTTGGTTTACGTGCACTTCCTGCTTCTCGAGCATCCGCTGAAGATAGCGGGCGGAAGGTTTTTCATCTTCAATAATCAATACGTTCATCGGTGGGTTCTTAGTTTAAGTGGAATTTTAGTTTTTTATAAATCTTCCTCTAAAAATTGTTTCATTTTCTTTTCTTCCCAACGTTTCAAAAAATTGTTTTTCACTTTCAGAACAAAGAAAACATAAAGTCCGTGGCTCACGATGCCAAAACCCCAGAAAATGGCGGTTACATAGTTTGTCCAATCTGAAAAATCAATTTCCTTTCGGTTAAAAACATTTGCCGAAAAAAGAATTAGCGCAACATTCACGATTATATAAACCACCAAATGGCTATAAAAACCCTTCAGCATTTCCACTTTTTTTCTGGCCCTGAGATAGGCGAGACTTTTTCTTGTTTCCATTTTGCCCAAATTTTAATCTTCGTCCATATATTTTTTTAAGGTACGTTCTTCCCAGTTTTTTATGATGGGAATTTTATATTGAAACGTTTTTGCGGCATGAAATAACAATCCAATTCCCCAAAACAGAGGGACAATAAAGATATTCCAGTCCACCCATTCCAAAAAATTTTCATCGGTAGCTTTATTCTGAAAAAATTCCAAAACGTTGCCTTTTATGATAAAGAGAAAAATATTCACAACAATATAAACCGCCAAATGTTGGTAAAACCCCTTCAGCGCCTCCACTCGCTTCTTTGCTTTTCTCCATTTCAAATTGTTAGGATATTCCATACCTATTCCCAGTTATTTTTTGGTTTTTTTTCTTCTTCCTCCATAAATTGTTTCAGTTTTCTTTTTTCCCAATCCTTTCCAACAAATGGGGCCCAGCGAAATGTTTTTTTGGCCTGGAAAAAAATACCAATTCCCCAACCCACCGCGGCCCACAAAAACCAAGGATAGCTAAATTTATTGGTGTAATAGTTCAGTCCGGCCAGACAGCAGATAAAGATTATATAAAACATCAAATTGCTGTAGAATTTCTTTAATTCGTTCACGCGCCGTTTTGCCTTAAAATACTTAGAGTCGTTGTTTTCAGTTTCCATGGGATATAAATTTTAATTTCAATATAAATATAAAGGTGCAAAAACCAAATTGAAAATGACTTTTTCCGAACCGTCCAATTTATAGGATGAACCGTAATCTATTCATCCTTTTCCATCAACTGCCTTATTTTCCGCTCTTCCCAGCTTTTTCCGAAGAATGGGTTGTAATTAAAAGTTTCCGAAGCATGGCTCGCAACGCCAATGCCCCAGCCCACAACGGGGAAAAGCGCCCACGGAAAACCGGTTCCCGAAATATAGTTCAAGAATATAAATACGGGCAACATCAGAAGGTACACCGCAAAATGGATATAAAAACCCTTCAAGTTTTCAACCCGTTTTTTGGCAAGTTTATATTTCTTTTCTGAAATAAAAGTGTCTTGAGCGTTGAGGATTTTTATGTTTTCGCCCAAAATTGGAATGGAAACACTGAATTCTTTCCGGGTTTCACTAATGGTTACGGGCAGTTTTGTCAACAGTGCATATCTATCGCGAATGTTCCGCAGGCCCACGCCCGTGCTTTCCTTTACAATCTGTTTTCGCTGTATATTGTTTGTTATCGTCAAGCTTCCGTTCCCTTCTGAAATAGTTATGTGAAGTTTTTTTGAAGGCATAACCTGATTGTGTTTTACGGCATTTTCAAGCAAAAGCTGAAGCGACAACGGCACCACCTTCGCTTGCGGATGGTCCAGTTTTGTTGGTTTGGAAAAAACAATGCTGTCCTCAAAGCGCACTGCCAGGAGCGACATGTAAAGTTCCGCAAATTTCAACTCCTCTTCCAAAGTGACCAGCTCTTTGCTTTTCTGTTCCAAAACGTAGCGATACACTTTTGAAAGGGAAGTGGTGAAGCGCGTGGCGGCTTCGGGGTTTTCTTCAATCAAACTGGTGAGCACATTCAAACTGTTGAAAAGAAAATGGGGATCCAATTGATTTTTGAGAGCATCAAATTTGGCCGAAGCCGTGCCCGCAATTATTTTCTGCTCTATTACCCTGTTTTCCTGCTTGTTCCGGTAATAATATACGGCATAAAAAATGGCCGTGACTACCACTGAAATAATAAAAGAAATGTAGTAATACTGAATTTTTTCAGAAGCAATAAATTCAGAAAAGCCGGTTCCCTCAATGACTACTTGGATTAAAATGCGAATAAAGAAAAGTGCCAAAAGGGTAACCGCGATACCGCCCAGAATCCCTTTTAGAAAATTCCTGGTCTTAAAAACTTTATTGGGAAAGGTTTTCAACAAGAAATCAAAGTAAAGCGCATTCACCATATAAAGAATCACGGAATACAGTTGATTGTAAAGGAAATAATTCCATAATTCCCTGCCGCTTTCAAATTGATACCCATTGGCATATTGAATCAGCCCGAGAACAATAAAAACGAGGGTTCCCACAAAAAATGCCTTCCCAAAATCTTTTAAAATGCGCATCAAAAAAAATAGTTTGTTAGTCTTAAAAATTACAAGGGCTGTTCAAGCAAGATTTTAATTACAGCTTTCTGTCTGTATCTGTTTTGCCCGCTCCATTCCGTAGATTGGGTAAAACTCGCCCGCTGGTTTAAAGGTAGCAAAAAGATCAATTGCCCTTTGAATGTCCTTACAATAGGGTTCAACGCTTTGGCCAAAAAATTTAGCGCCACCCATATCCCATTCAGCCTTGGCCAAAATCATCCGCGGGTTGTTTGGGGCCAATTCCAAAGCTTTGTTGTATAAATCGGAAGCTTTGGCGGAATAGGTCATGCCATATTGCATGCCGTCAAAAACAATCCAGGCAGTATAGAGTTGCGCCTGCAAAACAAGCAAATCTGGGTTGTCCTTGGAAATGGCCGTGGCATCATTGATAAAATCCTGTGCCTTGTCCAGCTGGGCTTTCAACTTGGCGGCATCCTTTTCGGTGAAACTGTTTATCACGTTAATTTGTGCTGCATAATACGGCGGCAACCAATTATCGGTTTCGGCCGTGGCAATTCTTTCAAAAACATTTGCGGCTTCCCAGGATTTGTCTTCCTGCCACAGTTGAAATGCCTTTTGCATTCCCTGTTGATATTTTGACGGTGCCGCGGAAGCATCGGGTGCAGTATCAGTCTGGGCCTGCATTATAATGGCGGTAAAAAAAATGGCGAAATAAGTAAGTACATGTTGCATGGTTTCTAATTTTTTGGTTCGTAATTATTGATGTTCAAATTTCCTCTAAAAGGTTTTCTTCTTAAAATTGTTAGTGCTGAAATGTTGATTTTTGGTGACCAAATGTAGCCGTCATAATCTGTCAAGCTGGTTGTCTCTTCCATCTTTGCTAAGTGTCCAAAAAAAGCCGACAAAAAAGAACTGATCTGCCGCTGGGCGAAGTTCCCTGCTCGCGAATGTTCCGGTGGCATCGGGCGTGTTTGCATATTGATACCCGTTTATATTCTTAAAGGCGAAAGCATTGTTTATTGAAAAATAAAGGATTTTTTGTTGCGAAAGCAGATACGCCCAGTTCAAGCTCACGCTGTTATAATTTGCCGTTTTCTTTTGAAGAAAGCCGGGAAGGTTTGGATCGGTATAAGTTCTTCCGCTGCCAAATTCATAACTAAACCCAATTTGGCTTTTCCAATCTTCAATCCAGTATTTGGCCACCACCGAAAGGTTATGGGAATTGGCAAAACTCGGCGTGGCGCGGACAGGAAAATTTTTATACATACGTTCCGTGTCCAAAAAGGAATAGCTGAGCCAATAATCTACGTTGTTGATGCTTTCATTGTCGCGCCAAAAAATGTCCAGACCTTGAGCGTACCCATCGCCATTATTGGTAAAAACACTGTTTATGCCCGGCATTTGTTGGGTGTAGGTTATTAAATTTTTATACTGTTTTCTATAAATTTCAGCTCGGAAAATCCTGTTATTTGAAGCATATTGATAATTCAATATATAATGTTGGGCGCGTTCGGCGGTCAAATCATCGGTAAATTTCAACACCTCGCTTTCGGGCTGTTGGAAAAAATTGCCATAGGCCAAGGATATCTGCCCATTCTTGCCTGTTTTATAAGCAAAGGAAGCCCGTGGGGAAATTGTAAATTCCTTGAAAAGCGCGCCATATTCCGTGCGAACGCCCAATTTTAGCGCCAAGTTTTTTGAAAAAACAACATCGGCCTCAGTGAATGCCGCCGAAAGATTATTCTTAATGCGTAGGATGGCCGCAAAATTGGGTTCCCCATAATTTTCATTGTAATCAGTTAAAAATTGTTCCGCCCCAAAATTCAATTTAAATCTATTGCTGAAGCGTTTTTTTAATTTCACTTTAATGTGCGCTGAATTCTCAACATCTTTAATCTGCGCCTCGTCCAGAACAAGCTTGGTGTTTGCGCGGGTATAACTTGCCCCTCCAAAAAGTGACCATCCCTGGTTTAGGATTTCCGTGTAGCTTGCATTGGCATAAAAGTTTTGGTTGTTCAAATCAAAAAATACTCCTTCCGGTTTATTAATGTCTTCATGGGCAAGTGCAAAATTGGTCACATCAAAAGCTCCGTAAATTTTCAATAGACCCTCTCCTATTTTCTGACGAAAAACCGCCTCTCCCGAAGCAGTTTCAAATGGTTTTTCCCATTCGTTCCTGTCCGGAAGAATCGCAATGTATGGTGCAAGGTTAATATAGGAAGCATTTAAACTCAACGAACTTCCTTTGTTCCAAGAACTTTCATCTGCGGATGATTCCCATATTTCGGTGTGGCCCAAGCCTACGCCAACACTCATTATGGCAATATCAGTCTTTTCCTGGTCCGGCCCATCTATGGTGTTGAGCAGCAGCACCGAAGAAAGTGCCTGGCCATATTCAGCCGAATATCCGCCCGTTGAAAAAGTGATGCCATCAAACAGAAAGGGGCTGTACCTTCCGCGAGTGGGGATGTTGTTGGTTGTTGGACTGTAGGGTGTGAAAACCCGGATTCCGTCTATAAAAATTTGGGTTTCAGTGGCATCGCCCCCACGCACAAAAAGGCGGCCGTCCTCAGCAACGGTGGTGGTTCCGGGAAGCGTTTGGAGCGCTCCCACAAAATCGCCCAAAGCGCTGGCCGTGGTAACAATATCCAAAGGTTTCAATACAGAAATTTTGCTATTGTCGCCCGCAGAAAAGGATCCTGCCGAAATAGTTACGGTTTCAAGTGAATTTACATCTTCCCGAAGGATGATGTTCAGGTTTATCATTTCCGCAATGGGGGCAGTCATCTTGAATGGCTCAAAAGAAACGTATGAAACGGTAAGGGTTTGGGTTCCGGTTTCAGAAGTTTCAAACGAAAACTTTCCGCTTTCGTCAGTTGAAGCGCCATCATAGGTTCCTTCAAGGTACACATTGGCACCAAAAATGGGCTTTCCGCTTTTGTCGGTCACCGTTCCAAAAAGGTTTTTTTGTGCTAAAAGACCATGGGACAAAAACAGGAAGATAAATGTGGCTAAATAAATTTTCATGGATGGATTGGTTTTTAATTTCAATCCAAAGTTGCAGCGTTCAGTGTTTCTTTCAGAAAAAAATACTCCGAAATGTAAAAAGAGATTTCCCAACTGTAATTTTTATAATTCCTCGCTTAACTTTTAATTCCTTTGATGGAACACTTCCGGGAGAAAATTTCGAATTTGAAAAAATTGTATCTTCGGAAACAAAACACCGTCAACCGTGGGGAGCCGCGCGAATAAGCCGCAATTCTTCGGAAGCAAAACGCGAGGCTACCCAGCAATGTTGCAGCAGAAACTTTTTTCAAGCTAATAATTATAAATTAAAAAAACAGTAAAAATGAAGACAGACAAGTACACAAAAACAGTTTTGACCGTCATTGCAGTTTGCTTAACACTAAATGTTGTGAAGGATTTCGACATCATCCCATCAGTTTATGCCATTGAAAATCCCGATATAATGCCCGTAACCTCAGTGATGGACGTACGCTTGGTGGACATAAACACTTATGACGAACTAAATGTAAACCTGAAAAGTGTGGACACCTATGACGAAGTGAAAGTAAATTTGAAAAGAATTGAAACCACAGACGAGCTGGATGTAAATATTGACGAAATAGGTGGCGGTTGGGTTTCACACGGAGGGCCGATTTCCGTAAAGGTTCAATAGATTGCTTTTGGCTGTTAGCCGTTGGCTTTAAGCTTTAAGCTTTCAACTTTTAACCTTAGTAAACGGCCGGATGATCAAGCGGGCGGCGCGATCGTAATTGATGTAGCTATACGTCCAATTAAAAAATGTAACCACCCTGTTTCGGAACCCGACCAAAAACCAAAGGTGAACAAACATCCAAAGAAACCACGCGATGGCACCTCCAAAATGTAGCCTGCCCAGATCCACAACAGCTTTGTTCCTGCCCACCGTTGCCATAGTTCCCTTTTCGAAATAATCAAACGGTTGCATTTTTTTGTTTTTTAACATTCTTCTGAAGTTTTTTCCCAAAAGTTTACCCTGTTGGATGGCGGGCTGTGCCACCTGCGGATGTCCTTTTGGGTAATCCTCCGTTTCCATTAGGGCAATATCGCCGAGGGCATAAATAGTGTCAAATCCCTCAATTTTATTGAACCTATTCACCCTGTAACGGTTGGCCCTTTCAACGAGGGCGTTTCCATCAATCCCAGGAATGAGCGCACCGCTTACGCCAGCGGCCCAAATAAAAGTGGCGGTCTCAAAGATTTTTCCATCATTGGTGCTTACCATTTTCCCGTCATAATCACTGATAAGTGTATTGAGATGAATCTGCACGCCCAGCTTTTCCAGAAACTTTTGAGCTTTTTTTGAAGCTTCCTTGCTCATTGGCGGCAACACCCGGTCCTGCCCTTCAATTAGATGCACGTGCATTTCTTCCTCCTCCAGCTCTGGATAGTCATGCTCTAAAATCCCTTTTCTAAATTCAGCCAGGGCGCCCGCAAGCTCTACCCCTGTTGGGCCCGCACCAGCAATCACAAAATTCAGCAACCGTTTTCTTTCAGTTTCATTGGCTGTGATGTCTGCCTTTTCAATATTCTGGAGCATCAGGCTACGGATATTCAATGCCTGGGGCACCGTTTTCATGGGCATACTGTTTTGGGCTATGCTGTCATTTCCGAAGAAATTGGTGCGCGTGCCCGTGGCAATGACCAAATAATCGAAATTAAGGTTTCCGATGGTAGTGTGAATGGTGTTGTTTTGGGTATCAATTTTTAAAACTTCGGCCATCCGAAAGTGGAAATCGTGGTTTTTTCTGAAAATTTTCCGAAGTGGATAGGCTATGGAATCTGGCTCAAGCCCGGCGGTGGAAACCTGGTAGAGCAACGGCTGGAAAGTATGGTAGTTGTGGCGGTCAAAAAGAACGACCTGTACTTTTTCCCTTCGAAGTTTTTTTATGAAGGAAATTCCAGCAAATCCGCCGCCTATCACTATAATTCGGGGGGCTCTGGTTTCAGGAACATTCATAGGGCAAATTGTTTTTCAAATGTACATATTGTTAAAGAGAATTGTTCAATTTTTATGACTTTTGTAACGAACGGAAGCATATCAACACTAATCGAAAAGCCAACAACTCACCCTTGAGCAAAAAACTTGAACATAGTTTTGTAACCCAACTGGAGAAAAACCAAAACATTGTGCATAAAATATGCCGGTTGTACACCAATGACAGTGATTCGCACAACGATCTGTTTCAGGAAATAACCATTCAGCTGTGGCGTGCCTATCCTAAATTCAGGGGCGAGGCCAAATTCAGCACTTGGATGTACCGAGTGGCGCTAAATACGGCAATCACCCTTTACAGGAAATCAAAACGAACCATCAAAACGCAGGATTATGAAGGCGTGAGCTTTAAGATAACCGCCGAAGCTTATGACGATACCACGGAACAACAGTTGCAACTGATGTACACTGCCGTGAAGGGTTTGAACGATATAGACAAAGCACTGGTTTTTCTTTATTTAGAAGACAGAAACTATAAGGAAATAGCCGAAACCTTAGGTATAACCGAGGTGAACGCAAGAGTGAAAATGAACAGGATCAAGGAAAAATTACGAACTATTTTAAATCCGTAACCCACTATGGATGAACTGGAAATATTAAAAAAACAATGGCAAAGCCAAGAGCAGGGGCTTCCCCATGTTTCGTATAAAGAAATTTATAAAATGCTGTTGAAGAAGTCCTCCTCCATCGTGAAATGGATCTTTTTCATAAGCATTGCAGAGCTTGGTTTCTGGACATTACTTTCGGTTTTTGTGCCAGAATCCAGCACAAAATTCAGTGATGACATTGGGCTGCACAACGTTATGGTGGCCGTAAACGTGTTGAACTATACCGTGTTCGCGGCATTCATCATCCTTTTTTACAGAAATTATCGAAAAATATCCATCACCGATTCCATAAAGGAACTGATGCAGAACATATTGCGCACCCGAAAGACGGTGAAATATTTCGTTATTTATAATGTCTCCGCTTCCATACTGCTCATAATCGGCATCAATTTTTATTATTATGCAAATCAGGATATTGTTTTTAAATTCATGACGGAAGACTATGGCATTTCAAATATTTCCCAAGAAAGGTTTATGAGAATGTTTTTCGTCATTCAGATTTTATTTGGAATCGTTATGATTGGCTTTGTACTGTTGTTTTACAGGGTTGTGTATGGAATTTTGTTGCGAAGGTTGCACAAAAACTACAACGAATTGAAGAAGATTGAAGCGTAAAACCCACCGAGATCCCCAAACGGAAACTTGATTTTTCAGAATAAAAAAATTAATAGCGCCATTCCCGCTCCTTGTTTAGGGCCTCTTCGCTTTGAATTTCAGATGCGGGTATTACCTTTAAAAACGATGGATGCTGTTCAATGGCATATTCAAGCTTTTCCACAATTTGGTCCATCGTTTCATTTTCGTAATCAATTTCCAAAGGGGGCTTGATTTCCATGGATTGAAGAATGCCCCGCTTTTTTATCCGAATGCCTTTTTTATCAAAAGACCTTCTAAAACCGTCAATAACTATAGGGACAACTACAGGTTTATTCTTTTTAATGATATGTGCGGTGCCGCGCCGGATGGGCTTCCAGGGCTTGGTGGTCCCTTGCGGAAAGGTAATCACCCACCCGTCATCAAGCGCTTTTGTAATGTTGCTCACGTCGCTCATCTTCACCTGTTTATTAATGTCCTTTCCCTTTTCGCGCCAAGTTCTTTCAATGCTTATGGAACCTGCATAGGCAAGTATCTTTGGCAATAAACCGGCCTTCATGGTTTCCTTTGCCGCAACAAAATAGATGTTCAGCTTCGGTCTCCACAGGTAACCCACGTTCTTTATACTGTCATCCCTTCCGCTTAAACTGGCATTAAAAACATGGAGCATTGCAGCAACATCAGCAAAATAGGTTTGGTGGTTGCTCACGAAAAGTACATTTTTCTCGGGAAGGTTTTTTAAAATATCGCTACCGTGAATTTTCAAGTCATTAAACCCGTTAAAACGTCTGTGGGTCATCAGTCCGGCAATCCGTATTAACCAGAGTTTAAGGAAGAGCACATGCCCGAACGGATTTTTTTTGAAGAGACTCATTTTTCAGTATTCAGTATGGCGAATTCAGGAAATATTTGGCATTTTTCTGTAACTAATGGTTGTTTCTCTATGGTTAAATAGATGGCAAAGATACTAAAATTAGCAATTACAGTACTATTTTCAGCAACTCCCGCACTTCGTTGAGCATCATTGCGGTAGCGCCCCAAACCACGTGGCCGTTAAGTTTGAAGGCGGGCACCTCAATGTTTGTGGCGTAGGATGTGGAAAGGTTTTGTACGGTAATATTGGTATCGTCCATAAAATCCTTCAAGTGCACCTCTATCAAGGCTTCCACCTCCTCTTCCTGCGGGATAAATTTTGGCGTATCTGCGGTTATTCCCAAAAAAGGCTGCACAAAAAACTTGCTCGGGGGAATGAAAATTTCCGTAAGCTGTTTCAACACTGAAATGGCTTCGCGCGAAATCCCAACTTCTTCCTCCGTTTCGCGCAAGGCCGCGTCCTGTATGGTTTTATCTTCATCCTCCAGTTTTCCGCCGGGAAAGCCCACTTGGGCGGAATGCACGCCTTTGTAAGTTTTCCGAAGAATCAAAATCAAGTGTGTTTCCCAGTTTTCCGAAGGGTAAAACAGCACCATTACGCCTGCTTTTTTGGCCGTGTTTTTTTCCCTTGCAATGCGTTTCAGTTCCTGCAAACGTTCAATGGGCGCCATTTTAAATTGGACCGCTTCGCCGGGAAGCTCCATTTTTGTTACCTTTACAATCCGTTTTTCAAAATCGCGAAAATTCATTTTTATGGGGAAATTGTTTGTTTATTTATTTGGGATTGTTCTTTTCTTCGGAAGCTGTGAAGATAAGAAAAAGGTGTCCGAAACTGAAATCGAAATCGAAATCGAAAAAGAAACCAAAATCGATACTTCGGCATCGCTCAGTAACCGTATTGATGTTGAAACCGCAAAAACAGACACAGCAAATTATCCAGAAATAACCAATGAAAACGTGGTTTCCTTTTTAACGGAATACGGCAAAAAAAATCCCGAAACAAAAGTATTGATAAGCTGCAGCTTTGGCGATATTGAAATTGAACTCTACAAAGACACGCCGCTGCACCGCGCCAATTTTATCTATTTGGTGAAACACAACTATTTTGACGAAACGTTTTTTCATCGCGTGGTCCCAGATTTTATAATTCAAGCCGGAAATAGTGATATAGTTTCAACCCCACGGAAACGAGCCGCGCTGGGCAATAATTATTTGCTTCCGGCAGAAATTATTCGCGGACGCGTTCACGGCTATGGTACGGTTTCGGGTGCAAAGGAATACCGTGAAAACCCCGACCACCGGACAGCTCCGTATGAATTTTTCATATTTCTTGGACCAAAATCCTCGACCGCGCATTTGAATGGAAAATATACCATTTTCGGAAAAGTGACCAAGGGAATGGACGTTGTGGAAGAAATTTCAAAAGTGAAAGTGGATGATGGCGATTGGCCGTTGCAGAATATTTATATTTCGGCGAGGGTTTTGGAATAATCCCGAAGGGATTAAATATTTATAATAAAATAAACAATGGGAAGGATACGACCCCGATGGGGTCGAACCCACACATAACATATAATTTCCATAAATATGTGAACCCTTCGGGTTCATTATTCAATCCATTTAAAAAGATATTCTTCTTTGAACTCTACTTTAAATTTTTTCAAAAACAAAATATATTCTTCCTTAAACGATTGTTTACCGTGATGTTCTTTTTGGTTTTGTATATATAAAATAACATTGTCCAACGCAGAATGGCTATACGAAAAAGCGCCAAAACCTTCCTGCCATTCAAAGTTATATTTGGTAAACTTTTTTTCGTTTATGAATTTGTTGGATGATTTTTTTACTTCACGCACCAAATCAGATAAACAACAGGATGGTTTCATTCCGATCAAAAAATGTATATGGTCTTTAACTCCGTTTATTGCGAGCATTTTCTGGTTTTTATTTTGAATTGTTCCAGTAATATACTTGTATAATTCGTCTTCCCAAGTTGGAAGAATCAGACTGTTTCGACCCTTAACGGCAAAAACAACTTGAATGTAAATTTGTGAAAAAGTGCCAGATCCCATAAGATTTCATTTAGAAATAGATTTAAAAATACTTCTTTCATCAAAAATCCCGAAGGGATTACATATTTATAATAAAATCAACAACGAAATGATACGACCCCGATGGGGTCGAACCCGCACATAACTTATAATTTCTATAAATATGCGAACCCTTCGGGTTCGGGTACAAAACTTCACTTTAAATCCCGAAGGGATTACATATTTATAATAAAACCAACAACGAAAATGATACGACCCCGATGGGGTCGAACCCGCACATAACTTATAATTTCTATAAA
>JBEBRF010000004.1:0-53887 GCA_040394975.1 Aequorivita soesokkakensis | reverse complement strand
CAAAGCCATTTTCAATGCTTCGGGCTCTTCGGGATTGGGCGATTTTACGGTGGGAAAATCGCCATTTGGTTCGGCTTGTTCTTCAACAATTGAAACATTTTTATAACCAGCTTTTTCCAAAACCTTCGGAATCATTGTTATTGAAGTGCCATGGAGGGAAGTGAAAACAATTTTCAAATCGTTTTTTGCTGCTTCGGAAGTATTGAAAGTTCCATTTTCAACCGAAGCATTTGCGAAAGCTTCGTCAACTTCGGAATCTATAATTTGAATTAAATTTTCATTCGTTTCAAATTTTATGTCTTCGTATTTCAGTGAGTTTATTTCAGCAATAATTTCGCCATCCTGCGGCGGAACGAGCTGTCCGCCATCTTCCCAATACACTTTATATCCGTTGTATTCCGGCGGATTGTGTGATGCAGTCAAAACAATTCCTGCCTTGCAATCCAAAAATTTTACGGCGAAGGAAAGTTCGGGTGTGGGCCGCAATTCTGAAAAAAGAAAGACTTTTATTCCGTTTGCGGAAAAAACATCGGCCACAATTTTTGCGAATTCCTTGCTGTTGTGGCGGCAATCGTAAGCAATTGCAACTTTAATTTGTGTATTTGGAAACTGTTTTTTTAAATAATTTGAAAGCCCTTGAGTGTTTTTTCCCAAAGTATATTTATTTATTCGGTTGTCGCCAAGACCCATTATACCGCGCATTCCGCCAGTTCCGAATTCGAGATTTTTATAAAAACTGTCCTCCAATCCTTCAGGATCGAAAGCAATCATTTCTTTAATTTCGTGCTGGGTTTTTTCGTCGAAAAATGGAGTGAGCCACAAATTAACGCGGGCTAAAATTTTCGGATCTACGTAAATCATTCGCTTTATTTAAAGTGCAAAAATAGGAATAAAAAAAGTGCCGAAAGTTTTTGGCAAGTTTTAGATTTGGGTAGTTTCTTTGATGATGTAGTTTTGGGAATCTTTTTTACTTCGAAGAATCAATTCGCCCAAAAATCCCGCGAGGAAAAGTTGTGTTCCCAAAATCATGGCGGTAAGCGCAATATAAAATTCGGTCCGGTCTGCAATTAGCCTTCCGTAGGGATTAATGAAGAGCTTGTCAATGCCCAAAAATAGGGCAAAACAGAAACCCACAAAAAGCATAAACGCGCCCCATGCGCCAAAAAGGTGCATCGGTCTTTTCCCGAAACGAGACAAAAACCAAATGGTAATCAAATCCAAAAAGCCGCGAATAAAGCGTTCGGCGCCGAATTTTGTGGTGCCGTATTTTCGGGCTTGGTGCAGCACCGGTTTTTCAGAAATTTTTGTAAATCCCGCATTCTTTGCCAAAACCGGAATGTATCGGTGCATTTCGCCGGTAACTTCGATGGATTTTATAACGTCATTTTTATAGGCTTTCAGGCCGCAATTGAAGTCGTGCAGTTTTACGCCGGAAGTTTTCCGCGCGGCGTAATTGAACAATTTGGAAGGCATGTTTTTGCTCAATACGGAATCGTAGCGTTTCTTTTTCCAGCCCGAAACTAAGTCAAGGTTTTGCTCCGTAATCATTCTATAGAGAGCCGGAATTTCCTCTGGACTGTCCTGTAAATCTGCATCCATCGTTATTATTACATCGCCTTTCGCCATTGCAAACCCTGCGTGCAGGGCTTGTGATTTTCCGTAATTTTTCTGAAAACGTATGCCTTTTACTTCAGTATTTTCCAAAGAAAGTCTTTCGATTATTTTCCAGGAATTGTCGGTACTGCCATCGTCAATAAAAATGAGTTCGTATGAAAAACCGTTGGACTGCATCACGGATGCAATCCAACGGTAAAGTTCATTTAGCGATTCTTCTTCGTTAAGAAGTGGGATGACGATGGATAAATTCATTAAGATAGATTACACGTTTTGAGGTGGATTTTTCTTCAGCGCCAATCCTGCAAAAAGTGAAATAATAAACCCAAAGAAAAGGGATGCGATTATGGCAAATGCAGACATCACCCATGGAGTCATGAATTTGGCCGAAATCTCCAGGCTACTGTCTATTTGTTGTTGGGTCATATTGGGATAGTCCGTGATCATCTTCTCTCTTGAAAAATCCAATGTTTTTTGCACAAAATCCGGTTCAATATAATTGATGAAAATAAAATTAAAAATAACACTAATGATTCCGGCAATAAGACTGATAGCTAAACCCACCTTGAGTGCTTGGGTTAGGGTCAAATATCCGGAATTGGCAGTTTTGAAAGATTTGATTCCATAAACTAAAACGCTTATAGAGATGAGTAATTGTAGCACAGTTAGCCACCAAGGCCTGTCTATGTGTGCGTCCAAAACATAAGAAATTACTTGAAGAACAATTGAAAGCAATGCTAATAACACTCCAAAATTGAGGGCTATTTTTTTTAATGAAGTAGTTTGGTTTTCCATTTTTTAAAAGGTTTTGAGCCCGATATAGCTATGCGGGCAGTTGGTTATTGGTTAGTAAACAAAGATAGCAAAACGTTACATTTGCGGTATATTTATGGAGGAATTAAAAAAGTGGATTATTTTGTTGCTAAATTCCAATTAATACTTAAATTTGCAAACTCAAAATTGAGCGCATTTTAAAATTATAAATCATGAAAAAAGGTATCCACCCAGAAAATTATAGATTAGTTGCTTTTAAGGACATGAGCAATGAAGATGTTTTCCTTACAAAATCAACTGCTGATACCAAAGAAACTATTGAGGTAGATGGTGTTGAGTATCCTTTGGTGAAGATGGAAATCTCCCGATCTTCACACCCATTTTACACTGGAAAGGCAAAGCTTATCGATACTGCCGGACGTATTGACAAGTTCAAAAACAAATACGACAAGTTTAAAAAAGCTTAAAATAGAAGAGTATCCTTTCGTTTTTAGTAAAACATACAAAAGCCTTCGAGAAATCGGGGGCTTTTTGGATTTTAGATTTACGATTGTCGATTGTAGATTTTTGATTAATATTGAGCTTTATGTTTTTGAACCTGAAACCTGAAACCTGAAACTTCAATGAACTATATTCTCTTCGACGGCAACGTCCGCAATCAGCTTTTGCCCTTTACGTTTACGCGCCCCGTTGCTGATATTCGTGTTGGTATTTTAACAATTCGGGAAAAATGGGAGCATTTTTTGGGTTTTATAACAACTACAATTACGGAAGATTATCTTTCGGAAAAATATCCATTTTTGGAGCTGGAGAAGAATATTTTTATAAATGCTTCCTTTCTCCCATCGGTCAATTTGGTGAATATCATAAAAGGTTTGGAAGAAAATCAAGCCATTTTTTTTAACGACGAACCGATAGCGTTTTTTACCACGGAGGGACAGGAAGTGGATTTTGAAACTTTTGACATCATCCAATATGCCCATAATGATATTTTGAGAATAGAGCACACTTGGGATATTTTTTCAAAGAACGGCGAAGCGATAAAGCGCGATTTTGAAATGCTTACGAAGGGCCGAAAATCACAGCCAATACCAAAAAATATTTGGTCAAAAAATCCTGAAAATATTTTTATTGAGGAAGGTGCAATTGTGGAATTTTGTACGTTAAATGCTTCCGAAGGTCCCATTTATATTGGGAAAGATGCCGAAATTATGGAAGGTGCGATGGTGCGCGGCCCGTTTGCGCTTTGCGAATATTCTACGCTGAAAATGGGAGCCAAGATTTATTCAAACACCACAATTGGACCGCACAGCAAGGTTGGGGGGGAAGTGAATAATTCGGTTATTTTTGGCTATTCTAACAAAGGTCACGACGGGTTTTTGGGAAATTCTGTGTTGGGCGAATGGTGCAATTTGGGCGCCGACACAAACAACTCCAACTTAAAAAATAATTATGCCGAAGTACGTCTTTGGGATTATGAAACCGAAGGTTTTGCCCGAACCGGACTGCAATTTTGCGGCTTGATGATGGGCGACCACAGCAAATGTGGTATTAATACAATGTTCAATACTGGGACGGTGGTTGGCGTGAGCGCCAATATTTTTGGCAGCGGTTTTCCGCGGAATTTTGTGCCAAGTTTCAGTTGGGGCGGAAGTGGCGGTTTTACAACCTATAAAACAGATAAAGCTTTTGAGGTTGCAAAAGTTGTAATGGAACGCAGAAATATTGAATTTTCAGAAATGGACGCCAAGATTTTGGAACACGTTTTTGAAGAAACCGCCAAGTGGCGGAAGGGTTAAAAGGTTTCAAGTTTCAGGTTTCAAGTTTTAAACTTTGTTATACTTATTTAAATAACCCAATAACCCAATAACTCAATAACTTTTTTTCACATATTTCAAAACCAAAAAGTTCTGCGGATTAATACCGAGCCCACTCACTTTTTTATTTACAAAACGAACGGCCATATCATAAAACAAGGGAATTACGGGCGCTTCCTCAATAATTATTGAATCCATTTTCGTGTACAGCATTTTCCGTTCATCAATATTTGAAACGGAAAGGGATTTCACATACAAACTGTCAAAAACCCCATTTTTGAAGTGCATATAATTTGGGCCGTTCGGGGTAAAATTTGGGCTGTAAAAAAGTGAAAGATAATTTTCCGCATCGGGATAATCTGCAATCCAACTTGCCCTGAAAATGTCCAATTCACCGCTACTTTTCATTTGCCGAAGCGTGGAAGGCGGCATCACGTCTATCGTTACGGCAATCCCGAGTTTTTCGAGTTCGCGCTGCACATATTCGCATAAATCCAAATACTGGCTGTTGGTACCAATGGTTATTTCGGGATTTTGGTCGCCGGTTTCGCTTTTGTATTGTTCAATTAATTGTTTCGCTTTTTCCGGTTCATAAGTGTAACCGTCAATTTCGGCATAGCCCGGCAATCCTTTCGGAATAAAGCCGTGCGTAGCAGGAATGCCCATTCCATTTCGGAGATACGTTACCATCTTTTCTCGGTCAAAACCATAATTTATTGCTTGCCGAAGGGTTTTGCTTTTAATTTCGGGTGCTGATGCATTAAGAAAAAAACCGAGATATTCCGTGTTCAAATAGGGTCCGGAAATCATATAAGCCAGTTCATCGTATTTTGGCTGAAGTTCCCCTCGGGTAGTCAAAAGTTCATCTTTATAACTGCTGTCCAAACCGGAAATAAAATCAAGTTTTCCCTGGGCGAACTGCAAAAATTCACTCTGTTTATCGGGCAAAAAAGTGATTGAAACAGCCTCCAAATAGGGAAGTTTGTTTCCCTTTTCGTCTTTTTCAAAATAAAGCGGGTTTTTTCTGAAAACAAGTTTTACGTTTTCTTCCCACATTTTAAACTGAAAAGGACCAGTGCCCACCGGATTTCTTCGGAATTCATTTCCGTAAAATTCCACCGCTTCCTTCGGAACAACCGAACAGTAGCGCATGGAAAGCAACCCCAAAAATGCTGGAAACGGTTGCTTTAGTTGAATCACCAAAACAGTGTCATTTTCAGCTTTGTAGCTTTCTACATAATTCATCACCCAACTCCCGGAAGACGCCACTTTTTCATCGGTCAATCTATCGAAACTGTAAACGAAATCAGAAGCCGTTACCGTTCGTGTGCTATCTTTTCCGAAGACTTTATTTTTGTGGAAATACACATCATCCCGCAGATAAAAAGTATAAGTAAAGGTGGAGTCGTTTATAATCCAATTTTTAGCAATATCCGGTTCAATATTCAAGGAATCATCCAATTGTACCAACCCATTGTAAAGTTGGTTATCGGGCCAAATTGCCTGTGGATTTCGAGCAAACGCGGGATCCAAAGTTGGGATATTTCCGTGTTCATTGTAGCGGAAAACGAGATGGTCGTTTTCGTTTTCTGAATTATTTCCGCAGGAAATGAATATAAAAGCTGCACAAAATAGTGAGATTAAAATATGGAAGCTGGAAGCTGGAAGCACGAAGTTAATTTTTAGTATTTATTTTATTTCTAAAAGCAATTAGCATATTCATCAAATCATAACAATTTTTATAAAACTTAATTGTGAAAACAGATTATACATTTCTTTTTTGGGAAAGGAATTGGTAACGATATCGATTTCTTCCCCAAGCTCCATTGCTTTTTGCCAAATAAATAATTTTTCAAACTTAAAACTCATAATTGAATTATTAAATAATAGCTTCCTGCTTCCAACTTCCCGCTCCCAACAAAAATAATTATCTTTGTGCCCTCAATTGCCAAAAATACAACAATGAACGCTTCAAAAAAAGTCGCCTTTTACACCTTGGGCTGTAAACTTAATTTCAGCGAAACTTCCACCATCGCCCGAAGTTTTGAAGGGGAAGGTTTTGATCGTGTGGATTTTTCTGAAAAAGCCGACATTTATGTGATCAACACTTGCAGCGTTACCGAAAATGCCGATAAGCGTTTTAAAACAATAGTTAAACAGGCGCAGAAAGCAAACCCGGAAGCATTTGTGGCCGCCGTGGGCTGTTATGCACAGCTGAAACCGCACGAATTGGCTGATGTTGACGGGGTTGATTTGGTTTTGGGAGCGACGGAAAAATTCAAAATTACCGATTATCTAAATGACCTTTCAAAAAATGATTTCGGGGAAGTACATTCCTGCGAAATTGAGGAAGCCGATTTTTATGTGGGTTCCTATTCCATTGGCGATAGAACCCGCGCCTTTTTGAAAGTGCAGGACGGTTGCGATTATAAATGTACTTATTGTACTATTCCACTTGCGCGCGGCGTTTCGCGAAGCGATACGTTGGAAAATGTTTTGAAGAATGCTTTTGAAATCTCCAAACAGGGAATAAAGGAAATCGTTTTAACGGGCGTAAATATTGGCGATTACGGCAAAGGGGAATTCGGAAATAAAAAGCACGAGCACACTTTTCTGGATTTGGTTAAAGCTTTGGATGAAGTGGAAGGCATTGAAAGGCTCCGGATTTCTTCAATTGAACCGAATCTTTTAAAGAATGAAACGATTGAATTTGTTTCAAAATCAAAAACTTTTGTGCCACATTTTCACATCCCGTTGCAAAGTGGAAGCAATGATATTCTTAAATTAATGCGTCGTCGTTATATGCGCGAGCTTTATACGGAAAGGGTTGAAAAGATACGGGAAATGATGCCGCACGCCTGCATTGGCGTTGATGTTATTGTGGGATTTCCCGGTGAAACCGATGAGCGGTTTTTGGAAACGTACCATTTTTTAAATGAATTGGATATTTCATATTTGCACGTTTTCACTTATTCGGAAAGGGACAATACTCCGGCTGCGGAAATGGAAGGGGTAGTTTCTATAAAAGTGCGAAACAAACGCAGCAAAATGTTGCGCGGCCTTTCAGCAAAAAAAAGACGGGCTTTTTATGAAAGTCAACTCGGGACGGAGCGGACGGTTCTTTTTGAAGGCGAAAACAAGGAAGGCTACATTCACGGATTTACTGAAAATTACGTGAAAGTAAAAACTCCCTGGAATCCGGAGTTGGTCAACACTTTGCAGCAAATTACACTTACGGGAATTGATGAAGATGGTATGGTCCGTTTTAAGAAAACGGAACCTGAAATGGTTTAAATATTAATTCCAACCGGCAAAAGGTCTTTATATTTCCGTCGGTTTTGACGCATAAAACCTGCAATTTCAGGGCTGGTGGGAACAAGGCTTATGCCCCGCTTTTTTACGTCCTCAAAAACTGCTTTAATAAAAATATCCCGAAAACCTTGTTCTTCCAGATCTTCGGGCATATCATATTTCGTAAGGAAAATTTTTCGGTCCTGAAGTGCATATTCAATGCGCGCCATATTGTCACCGATTTCTAATTCAAATTGTCTTAAAAATTCATTGTCTTTTATTTCTACATCTTCAATCATTGTGGATTATTTTAAAAAGTAAAAATGCTTACGGGGCAATATGGGGAATCTATTCACGCCGCTAAAAGTGTTTATTCTATATGGGATGCCTAAGGATGTGTGGTCTGTTCTCAAAGCAAATGCTGGCCGAAAGCTATTGGCCGGTAAAAAGACTGTTAAATAATAATTATATTTGTAATCGTAAATTTACGAATAATCTTTGGGCTTTGCCATTTTCTTCACAAAAGACTTATGAATTCTGAAAAAACGCACGTGTATTTCGTACCCGGACTTGCCGCGGGAGTTGAAATCTTTAAGAACATTAAACTCCCCGAAAAGTATGAAATCCATTTTTTGGAATGGTTGATACCAGAGAAGGGCGAAACATTAAAAACCTATGCAAAACGCATGGCCAGTTTGGTAATCGAAAGGAACGCCATACTTTTAGGGGTGTCTTTCGGAGGGGTTGTGGTGCAGGAAATGAACGATTTTTTACAACTTAAAAAACTTATAATCATTTCAAGTGTAAAGACCCAAAGCGAACTGCCGCGACGGATGAAAATAGCAAGTCTCACTAAGGCATATAAGCTTATTCCCACCCGTTTGGTGCTGAGTGTAGAAGACTTGACCAAGTTTTCAATAGGGCCGAAAACCAAAAAGAGGCTCTCGCTTTATCAAGAATATCTGCACGTTCGTGATAAACAGTATTTAGACTGGGCATTAGAGAAAATGGTTACTTGGGACCAAAAGGAAAAGATAGATAACATTGTGCATATCCACGGAGAGAATGACAGTGTCTTTCCGATGAAATATATTAAGGACTGCACCGTAATTAAAGGCGGCACACACATAATGATTTTGAATAAGGGCAGGGAAATTTCCAAGAAACTTATTGAAATTTTCGAAGAATAGATTGGGTTCCTTCCCATAAAAATGAGCATTTTTGAATATCTTTAATGAAAATTTTGAGATTATGGAAACGATGAAAAAATTAGGTTTGGCAGTTGCGGTGGTTGCCGTTTCAGCCCTGAGCATACATGCGGTACAGGAAGCACCCACGGATGAAAACTTTAAAAAAAAACTTTTAAACGATTATAATGTCTATGCCTTGCCGTTGCCGGAAAAAATGGATTTTGCAGGTGAGCCGGTCCCTTTGAACAACCCGGATATTCGCGAGAGAATGGACAGGGAACTGTTGGTGAACGTCTATTGGCAGTCCAACGGGCTATTGCTCTTTAAGCGTGCTAATAAATATTTTCCCATTATAGAGCCTATGTTGAAAAAATATGGATTACCTGATGATTTCAAATATTTGGCAGTCGCCGAAAGTGGACTTGAATATACAAGTTCACCAGCGGGGGCCTCGGGAATTTGGCATTTTATGAAAGCAACGGGAATTGAATATGGGCTGGAGATAAATGATTATGTGGATGAACGCTACAATCTTGAAAAGGCAACACAGGTAGCCGCGGAATATTTGATAAAATCAAAGGAAAGATTTGGCAGTTGGACCATGGCCGCGGCATCATACAATGCCGGAGTAAGCGGAATGAACAAACAGATAAACCGGCAGAAGGAAACAAGCTATTATGATCTGTTGCTTAACAATGAAACAAGCCGATACGTGTTTAGGATATTGGCCTTAAAGGAAATAATGACCCATCCGGAGCAATACGGCTTCAATTTCAGGGAAAAGGATTTATATACCAATATTCCCACCTTTACAGTGAAGGTCAATACCGCGATTGAAGATTTGGCAGAATGGGTGAAACCATACGGTATAAATTATAAAATCCTTAAAATTCACAATCCGTGGCTCCGCGATACGTACCTAAAAAATTCTTCGGGAAAAGAATATTTAATTGAAATACCGGAAAAAGGCTATTATCAATTGTAAATAACAATCTTTTCACGAAGCCTCCGCAAACTCTTATTTTTTAGGGTTTTTGTTTGAAGCGAAGTGATCTTTATCTTCATCGCTCAGGTTTTTAAGAAGTGAAATCCCATTTAGAAATGAATTATAATTCAACTCAAAGGATATTTCATATTTTTCGTTATAGGGATGGAGCACCCCGCGCCTTACGTCCACAATCCGTTTGTTTTCATCAATGAAAAATGAGGTTGGGAAACCAAGGCTATGTTTCATAATCTCTACAATATGGTCGTTCTTGTTTTCCTTCTCGTCCACATAAATTATGTTTATTTTGCTGGAATAGCCGCGGGCCACCTTTCTGACGCTTTCCTTTGAATCCCAAAAAAGCACTACAAAATCTATTTCCTTATAATGTCTTTCGGCAACTTCATTCAGGGCCGGAATTTCGCCCACGCCTGGGGTGCACCACGAAGCATAGGTCATTAAAAACACTGGCTTTTCAAATTTGTAGAGTTCAATTTTTCTTCCTGAAAGTTTCCTCACTTTAAAATTGTCAAGATAACTTCCATTGACAACGTGGTTGATCAGTGAATCAAAAAGAAATTCTGCACGCTCAAAATCTTGGGCTTGATAAGCCCTTTGTGAATTTTTGGTGTATTTCTTAATGTTTTTCCCTATTGCTTCAGAAAAAAGCGACCCTTGCCCAATCTGTGATTGCGCTGAAAAAACTATCAATAAGAAGAAGAAAAGTAATATTTTGCCCATAAGCAAAGCCTTTGGACAAAGATAAGTTATTGGGTTGATTCACAGTAAAATATTCGTCTAAATGCAGTGCGTTTTCGACAAAGTGTAAATGGGATGAGGAAAGGTTTTTTACTTAAAATAAATTAGAATCTGCTTCCACCACGGCCGCCACGGCCAAATTGTTGGCGCGGTTGCCCCATTTTTTTCATCTGCTGTTTCATCATTTTAATTTGATCGTCCAGCATGTTGTGCTTGTCAAGGGTTTTGGCCTCTGCCATTAGCAGCTCTGCCTCGCGCTTTCGGTTCTTCGTCATTGCTATTCCAGCAAGGTTCAGTTTTGTCATTGCCATGTCCGCAGACATATTCAAACCCAGTTTTTCTGCCTTTTTAAAATATTTTTCAGCCTCGACCATATTGGTCTGTGAAATCATTAACCCGTTAAGGTAGTTAAAATATCCTTCCTGTTTGGTTACCAATGACGCTTTCGGATTGCTTATCTTGTCGAGCCATTTTTTTGCTCCGGCAAAGTCTTGTTTTCTAAGTCGAAGAAAGGCCAGCAGGATGATCTCATTTTTGAAATACAGAAAAACGAAGACCAGGGATAGCAAAATCAGCATTATTCCGTTGCCAATCTCTCTTTCGGTAAATTGCCAAACCGCCGCTCCAATCGCTAATGCGGCCAACACTAATTTTATATTCTTATTGAACATGATTCTCTTTTTTGAATGGCCTGCAAAGGTATAAAATCTTTGTGCCACATGGAAGATTTTATAATGATGGGTTTAAATTATTTTGCTTAAACTTCAATGTAGCCCTTTCATTTATATTATAGTATTTTTGAACATTTCGACAGAAAATAATTGTGTATATTTTTTAAAAAAGGTTTGCCCAAGTAAAAACTTGTTGTATTTTTGCACCCGACTTTTGAGGGAGTACCCAAAGGTTCTTAAAAAAGGATATTACGGAAGTTAAAGCATAGAATAATGAGCAAAAGAACATTTCAGCCATCAAAGAGAAAAAGAAGGAACAAACACGGTTTTAGAGAGCGCATGGCTTCTGTAAACGGAAGAAAGGTTTTGGCTTCCCGACGTGCTAAGGGCCGTAAGAGACTGACCGTATCTTCCGAAGCCCGTCATAAAAAATAATGTTGATAAAATATATATAAAAGGTGTTGTTTAACTAAGCAACACCTTTTTTTTATACACCAATGAAACGTAAATTTGCGACACGAAAAAATAAATTAAATGCCTATAAATTCTTCAATTAAATCAGTTCTTATCATTGGCTCCGGGCCTATTGTAATTGGCCAAGCTTGTGAGTTTGATTACTCCGGGTCACAATCTTTACGCTCGCTTCGTGAAGATGGAATAGAAACAGTTTTGATAAACAGCAATCCCGCAACAATTATGACTGACCCAACCATGGCAGACCATATTTATTTGTTGCCGCTCACCACAAAATCTATCATAAAAATATTAAAGGAACACCCACAGATAGATGCAGTCCTGCCAACCATGGGTGGGCAAACCGCCTTGAATTTATGTATTGAAGCAGATGAAAAAGGCATTTGGAAGGACTTTGGCGTTAAGCTAATAGGCGTTGACATTGAGGCCATCAATATTACCGAAGACCGAGAAAAATTTAGGTTGTTGATGGAGAAAATAGGCATAAAAATGGCGCCACAGGCCACCGCCAATTCATACCTGCAAGGAAAGGAAATAGCACAGGAATTTGGATTTCCTTTAGTAATCAGGGCTTCCTATACTTTGGGAGGCGCCGGGGCATCCATTGTTTACCGCGAAGAGGATTTTGACGAACTTTTATCACACGGACTCGAAATTTCCCCGATTCACGAGGTGATGATTGATAAGGCGATGATGGGCTGGAAAGAATATGAACTAGAACTGCTTCGCGATAATAACGATAATGTTGTAATTATCTGCACCATTGAAAATATGGATCCAATGGGCATTCATACCGGCGATTCCATTACCGTAGCTCCCGCAATGACCCTCAACGATCGTACCTTCCAAAAAATGCGCGACATGGCAATTCTTATGATGCGCAGCATCGGTGATTTTGCCGGTGGTTGTAACGTTCAATTCGCGGTTAGCCCCGATGATGTGGAAGAAATCATTGCAATCGAAATTAATCCGCGCGTGTCCCGCTCTTCGGCCTTGGCCTCAAAAGCAACGGGCTATCCCATTGCGAAAATTGCCACAAAATTGGCAATTGGTTATACTTTAGCTGAATTGAATAACCAAATTACAAAGTCAACTTCTGCATTGTTTGAGCCGACTTTGGATTATGTAATCGTGAAAATTCCACGTTGGAATTTCGATAAATTTGAAGGTTCGGATCGTACTTTGGGACTTCAAATGAAATCGGTTGGGGAAGTGATGGGTATTGGCCGTTCGTTTCAGGAAGCGCTTCACAAAGCCACGCAATCGCTCGAAATTAAAAGAAACGGAATTGGCGCCGATGGAAAAAGCTACACCAATTATGAACAAATTCTCGACAAACTTAAAAATGCAAGTTGGGATCGGGTTTTCGTGATTTATGATGCCATCCAAATTGGGATTCCTTTGAGCAGGATACACGAAATCACAAAAATTGATATGTGGTTCCTTCGCCAATATGAAGAACTGTATTTACTGGAAAAGGAAATTTCAAAATATACTTTGGAAACACTTCCGAGAGAATTATTGCTCGAGGCAAAACAGAAAGGCTACGGCGACCGACAGATAGCCCATATGCTGAAATGTTTGGAAAGCCAAGTTTATAAAAAACGTGAGGAAATGAACATTCAGCGCGTCTATAAATTGGTTGACACTTGTGCTGCGGAATTTAAGGCGGAAACTCCGTATTACTATTCTACTTTTGAAAACGAAATGCAACTGGAAGGCGAAAAACCCTATTCAGAAAACGACAGCAATGTTACCGAAAAGAAAAAAATAATAGTCCTCGGTTCCGGCCCAAACAGAATAGGGCAGGGCATCGAGTTTGATTATTGCTGCGTTCACGGCGTTTTGGCGGCGGCGGAATGTGGGTTTGAAACGATAATGATAAACTGTAATCCGGAAACGGTTTCTACAGATTTTGATGTTGCGGACAAACTGTATTTTGAACCCGTTTTCTGGGAACATATTTATGACATTATCCGCCACGAAAAGCCCGAAGGCGTAATCGTGCAATTAGGTGGACAAACAGCCTTGAAACTTGCGGAAAAGCTTGACAGGTATGGAATAAAAATTATAGGCACCACATACAAATCATTGGATCTTGCCGAAGATCGCGGCAGTTTTTCAACGCTTTTGAAAGAAAACAATATTCCCTATCCCGAATTTGGCGTAGCCGAAACCACCGAAGAAGCCTTGGCGCTGGCAGATCAACTGGACTTTCCTTTATTGATTCGCCCGTCCTATGTTTTGGGAGGGCAAGGAATGAAAATTGTTATCAACAAAAAGGAATTGGAAGAGCACGTTGTTGATCTGCTTCGAAAAATTCCAAACAACAAATTGTTGCTGGACCATTATTTAGATGGTGCTATTGAAGCAGAGGCTGATGCAATTTGCGATGGCGAAAACGTTTACATCATCGGGATAATGGAGCATATTGAACCTTGCGGAATCCATTCCGGCGATTCAAACGCTACGCTGCCGCCTTTCAATATTGGCGAATTTGTGATGCAGCAGATAAAAGACCATACCATTAAAATAGCGAAATCATTGAACACAGTTGGGCTAATAAATGTGCAGTTCGCCATAAAAGATGATATAGTTTATATTATTGAAGCCAATCCGCGTGCATCGCGAACGGTTCCTTTTATTGCGAAAGCGTACGGTGAACCTTATGTGAACTACGCTACCAAAGTAATGTTGGGCCACAATAAAGTGACCGATTTCGACTTTAATCCGAAACTCGAAGGATTCGCGATCAAACAACCGGTTTTCAGTTTCAATAAATTTCCGAACGTGAACAAACAATTGGGCCCAGAAATGAAAAGTACTGGGGAAAGCATCCTTTTTATAGACAGTTTAAAGGACGATGCTTTTTACGATTTGTATGCCCGAAGAAAAATGTATCTGAGCAAATAGGAACAAGCAGAATTATTAGCCCGTTACTTAATTTTTTTTTTCGTAATTTAGATTATCAACCTACGTAACCATTCACTTGATGAAAAAAATTACTTTGTTCCTGTGTTTTTTTGCAATGAACGTGCTCCCGGCGCAGAATGTGGTTGAAATTGATTGGGTTCGCGGAATCAATGAATCTGTGGCAAGCCCCACTATTGAAATGGGCGATACAGTGCGCTGGATCTGGAGAGATGCTTCACAGAAAACCGTTACCAGCCTTCCAAACGGCGCGGAAATTTTTGACAGTGGAACATTGAATGGAATAAACAGCAATTTTTCATTTACCTTCACCAAAATTGGAACCACCGAATATCAAAACGACTCCGAACCTTCCATGCACGGAAAGGTTACGGTGGTAAACAAACTTTCAACCGAAGAAAAATTCGTGAAAAATTTGAATTTCTTTCCCAATCCGGTGAAAAACGATTTGACCATTTCTTCGATTTTTAAAATTGATACTTACCAGATCTTTAATGTTTTGGGCACTTTGGTTTCCGAGGGCAAGGGATCCGGAAACATCGTGCAGGTGGATATGGCGCGGTTGAACAGTGGGCTTTATTTTGTGAAGGTCACTTCGCGCAGTATGCAGACTACCTTAAAGATTGCAAAAAAATAGCTCGCCAAAGTTTTTTGTTATTTTCGGTTAAAGTGGGGCGACTGTTCCTTTTCCACCGCGGTAATGAAATATTTGGAATCGCCCCAAATTGCGAAGGAAGCATAGCGCTCAATATAATTTACCTTCACATAACTGCCCTGATATTCCTTCAGTTTTTCAATTACTGCTTTATCTTTATCCAATACTGAGAATGAAAATATCTGTGCGCCACTTATTCCTTGGCTAATTTCGCCCTCCCAAGTTTTAAAAATTACTCCGCGATGGCTGAATTTAATCAATTCTCCCGCACGAGTACCTTCGCTGTAAGGCACGAAATATACAAATGCAAAATAGAGTAGATAAAGCGCTAATAGACTTCCGAGGATAATGAATAGAACTTTTTTCATAATATTTTAATTAAAATCAAATTTCGTCATCGGTATTTACATTGGCTTTTTTTAACCACGCCGGCGTCATTTTGTCTTTTGGCGAAATACCCAATTCCTCCAGTTTATGTATATCCTTAATTAGATTTTGATTGCCCGTCAATTTTTTCATCGCTCCGTCGTATGCACTTTTTGTGGAAATAATTCTGTTCCCGACTGTTTCCAAATCGTCCAATAAGATTTTAAATTTATGGTACAAACTGCTTGCGTGGTTGGCAATTTCCAAGGCATTTTGTTGTTGTTTTTCATTGCTCCAAAGCGCGTCTATGGTGCGCAGGGTGGAAAGCAGCGTGGTAGGACTTACCAACAAAATATTTTTCTGAAAGGCCGTGTAAAAAAAGGAATTGTCAACATTCTGGGCCAAATAAAGCGCTGGCTCAATGGGTATAAACATCAAAACAAAATCTGGCGACTGGATGCCGTGCAGATCTTCATATTTTTTCAAACTTAATTGGGTAATGTGGGTTTTCAAGGACTGAACATGGTCTTTCAAATATTTTTCTTTCAAACCTTTGTTTTCTTCGTTTATGTATTTTTCATAAGCCGTTAAGGAAACCTTTGAATCTATTACCATTCGTTTGTCATTCGGCAAATGTATCACTACGTCTGGCAGCACTTTGTTTCCGTCCGTATCGGTATATGATTTTTGGACGAAGTATTCCCTGTCCTTTACCAAATTGGATTTTTCGAGCACGCGTTCCAAAATCAATTCTCCCCAGTTTCCTTGGGTTTTACTTTCCCCTTTTAGTGCTTTGGTGAGATTATTTGCCTCCTCGCTAATTTTTACATTCTGCTCATTTAAAAACTGAAGTTGTTTCCCTAATTCTGCGTGGCCTTTTATGAAATCTTGGTTGCTTTTTCCTACTTTTTCTTCAAATTCCTTGATTTTTTTGTTCAAGGGTTTCAATATATTCTCAATATTTTCTTTGTTGCTTTCAGTAAATAGACTGGTTTTGTCGGTCAGGATTTTATGTGCGATGTTTTCAAACTTATCATTAAAATCCTTTTCAAAACTTTTGAAACGCTCTTTTTCTTTTTCAAGTTCCTTCCGAAGCGATTCATATTCTGCGCTTTGCCGTGAAAGTTGAACATTTGCGCTTTCCTTTTCTTTCTGTAAAATATCTTTTTCCGAAACCAAATGCCCCAAACGCTCATTCAGTTTTTCTTCCTGAAATTGAGAGTTTTGCAGTCGTTCTTCCAGTTTTCCGGTTTCTGTTTTGTTTTTTAACCGCGCAAACAGATTGCCGATAAATGCCCCAATCATTAAGCAAATAGCGGCAAGCAAAAGGAAAAGAAATGTTTCGTTCACGGCACAGTTATTTAGTTAATGGGTTATTTGTTAAAAAAAGATTCTGAACTTTATTTTTATAAAGATAACAAGTAAAAACAATTATCAAGTAACATAATAATCCCTAACTTTTTATTACAAACCTGCCAGTTTTGGAATCGAAATCGATGGTTTCTTTTGGAAAAAGTGTTTCAAAATTTCCGTTTTCTATCAATTTGCAAGGGTCATCAAAATACGTTTCGTTTTTTGCCATTACCAGCATTTTGTCGGTTAGCTGAATTGCCAAATCAATTTCGTGGGTTGAAAAAAGAATGGTTTTTTTGGTTTCCGAAGTCAATTTTTTCAACAGTTTCAAAATATAAGCGCGATGGTATAAATCCAAATGTGTTGTGGGTTCGTCAAGAATAATTAACGGCGTATCCTGCGCCAACGCTCGCGCAATGGCCACCCGTTGCATTTGCCCGTCGCTCAACTCAAAACATTTTCGGTTTGCGAGATCAATGGTTTCCGTAGCTTTCAAAGCAAATTGAATTGCTATTTTGTCACCTCCGGAAAGCGACCCGATCCAGTTGGTGTAGGGCTGTCTTCCCAAGGTTACCAATTCCAAAACCGTAAGGTTTTTTGATGCTGGCGCTTCGGTCAAAACCACGCTCAACTGAGTTGCAAGTTGAATGGGTGAATATTCATTCAAATCTTTTCCTTTTAAAAAAATGGAGCCTTTCAATGCGTTTTGCATTCCCGTCAATGTTCTTAAAAGTGTGGATTTGCCAATTCCGTTTGCGCCCACAAGTCCCACTAATTCGCCTTTTTCAATAGAAAAATTAATTCCGTCCGCAATTATAGAATCGCTTCCTTTTTTCGAATAACCCACGGAAAGGTTACTTGCTTGCAACATGATATGTTTTTCTTCCGAAGCCATTTAAAAAAAAAGTTTTCGTTTTCGAACCAACAACCAAATCACCACCGGAGCTCCCACGAGCGATGTAATGGCGTTTATGGGCAGGGTAAATTCACTGAATGGCCATTGTGCCACAGTGTCACAAACCAGCATCAGCAAACTGCCCAACAGCAAAACAGCGGGTAGCAGAATAATGTGATTGGCAGTTTTATAAAACTGCCGCACCAAATGGGGAACGGCCAGGCCCACAAATGCAATTGGCCCCACAAAGGCCGTAATGCCTCCCGCAAGAATGCTTGTGGCCAAAATAATTATAAAGGTTGTTTTCTTAATTTGAAGCCCCATGCTTTTCGCATAATTTTCGCCTAAAAGTAATGCGTTCAATGATTTACTGCTGAAAATACTTAAAAGCAAACCTGCCAAAAAACAAATACTTAAAATCAAAACGCCCTGCCACGACTGGTTTCCCAAACTTCCGAAGGACCAAAAAACGTATTGTTGCAACTGTTCCGCATCGCTGAAATAAGACAGCACTGAAACCACTGCAGTGGTCAAACTACCGAACATGAGGCCAATGATCAAAATGGCCATGGTGTCCTTTATTCTGAAAGTCACCGCCAAAACTGCCAATAGCACTAAAAAACTGCCCAAAGCCGAAGCAATAACCAAGCTCCACTGGCTCAACAGAATTGTTCCGAAAAACCCTCCGAATGCGCTTGCGCCCAAAATCAAAATGGCCACGCCCAAACTGGCGCCACTACTTAATCCCAAAACAAAAGGTCCCGCCAACGGATTTCTAAAAAGCGTTTGCATCAGCAATCCCGAAATTGCCAAGCCGCCGCCCGCAAGCATTGCGGTTATGGCTTTTGGCAATCTGTAATCCATCAAAATGTATTGCCATGTTTCCTTGGTTGCACCCTTTCCGGTGAATGCTAAAAAAATCTCATCAATGGGAATGGAAACCGAACCTATGCTCAAATTGCCCAAAAAGGCAACGATCAGGGCCAAAACCAGCACTGAAAAATGAACATGGTATCTTTGCGGGGTTTGCATTATTGCAGTTTGTCAAAAAAATACAATTCGTAGTTTGGAAGCAATTCGGGGTGCAGTATTGCTATCAGATCTTTCAGCACCAGATCGGGTCTGTTCGGGGCCAATTCAAAATAAATCACACTGCCCGTTTTGCTCCTTTTGGAACTATAGGAATAAACGTTGCCTGTTTTATAAGCGGCAAATTGGGTATAAACTTGGTTTGCGCTTTTCATTTCGTCTAAGCTTGTAAACTGTCCGGGCCCGATCCATATCTCGGCCTCGCTTCCTTTTTCAAGGACAGATTCTAAATTTATCGAGTTTCCGCCGATGCCTTTTGAGTTTTTCCACAAATAATCTCCATTGGCATCTGCTATAAACTTCGCGCCCCAACTGTCGCCCTGCGGCATGTACCAAATGTCTTTATACATGGCACCGCTGATTACGGTAGGTGCATTTTTAGCTTCGGAAGCGCGTTTTTTTGCTGTGAGATATTCTGTTTCAATGGCATTGAAAATACTGTCGGCTTCTTTTTCTTTATTGAAGAGCGCCCCGAAGAATTTGATCCATTCGGCTTTTCCCAAGGGTGAAGTCTCGGTCCAGTCTGAATTATAGAGCACCGGAACCCCAGTTTTTTCAATGACTGTAAAGGTTGAGTTGTTTCCGTCAATCGCAAAACCAACCACCGCATCCGGTCTTAAATTTATAAGAATTTCGGTATTGATGGCTTCATTCCTGCCCAACTCGGCTATTTTTTTGTCAGCAATCCTGCGGCGCGTTTCTTCCGAAGAAATATAGTCCAAGCCCGGAAAGCCGACCAATGCCGCATTTTCACCCAACATTTCCAAGGAAGGAATGTGGGTAGTGGAGGTGACCACTATTCTTTTTACCGGCACTTCCACAACGGCATCAAATTTTTCCGGGTTCGGCAGCGAAGAATTTTTTTCAACCAAGGCATATTTGAAAGTTTTGTCACTTCCCGGCCACGGGTTTTTCACGGTGATGGTTTTATACCCCTGGAAGGTAGTGATATTGAAACCTTGAGCATACTTAATGCTTGAGGATTCCTTGGTTTCATTGGCGTTTTCTTCGGTTTTAGTATAGGGGTCGTTGTTTTTGCAGGAAACGAAAACACAGAAGAAAACAAGTGGTAAAACAAATTTTTGCATCTTCAAAAATAATGGTTTTGTTTGGGCATACTAAGTTTTTAAAGTCTATTTTTGCAATGAATTTTGGTAAGCAACTTTCCAAACAGGAAAAAGCTTTTAAAAGGGAAATAGGTAAACAATACAGAATTTGTTTGTTCAAAATCTGAAATCGTAAATCCTATGCTGTTCCCGCAACTGTAAGTCGTCCCGAATAATTTGGGCGTGCATTCTTCAAAACCACTGTTAGCCAAGGCTGATGGGAAGGTAGCACAAAAGACAAGCCAGGAGACCTGCCAAATTCTAATTTAAAAAGTATCAAACTTTCGGGATAAAGGTTGAATTATGAAGCGAAACTATTGCTATATTTTTTGGATTGTTTTTCTGTGCACAGCTTCCGCTTTTGCGCAGTTGGACAGTATTCAGCAATTGCCCGAAGTAATTTTGACTGACACAAAGCTCATCCATTTTTCCAAAGGCTTCAAACTTGAAAGAATTTCAGACTCCGTACTTGGGCGAAACCCCGTTTCCCTTACCGAAACCCTGCGTTACAATACTGCCATCTATTTTAAGGAAAACGGCTTTGGAATGGTTTCATCGCCTTCCTTCCGGGGGACCAACGCGGCGCAGACAGCCGTGGTTTGGAACGGGATACATATTAATTCAGTGTTTACCGGGCAAACGGACTTCAATACAATTTCACCCCAAAATTATGACGAAATTACAATTAGAAGTGGCGGCGGCGGCGTACAAAACGGCAGTGGCGCCGTGGGCGGAAGCATACATTTAAACAATTCATACACTTTCAAAAAAATGGATACCACAACCATTGGATTGAATTATGGCAGTTTTTCCACCCTTGGCGCAAGTGCAAGTACCACTCAAACTTGGGGCGATCATTATTTAAATGTGGGCGTAGCTTTTGTGAATTCTGAAAATGATTATGATTATGTGGGCAAGAATCGAAAGAACGGTCATGGACAATTTCGGCGCTTTTCTGCCAAAGTGAATGAGGCCAGAAGATTGAACCATGGCGTGGCCACGTGGAATTCGGAATATAGCTTCAACCACCGAAATTTTTCGAGCAGTCTCAACACGGTAGGAAAAGATGCATACCGTGATATTGCAACCAGAAATCTTTGGCAAATTCAGCAAACACACGGAATTTTCAGCGTTAAGGGCAGCGTTGCCCATCTTTTTGAACAGTATAATTATTTTCCGGATAACGAGAAGTTTTTTAATACCGAAGGAAAGGCAAATACGTTTATAGGCGGGTTGCAGAGTGAGGTAATGATTAAGAAAATGATTCGGATGAATGCAAAAGTTGAATACACTTTTGTGCAGGCAAAGGGTGACAACGTGGGCGAAAATTCCCGAAAGACCGTTGCCGCGGTGTTATTGATGAACCATAAGCTTTCAGAAAAATTTAATTACGGCATCAATCTTCGACAGGAATTTTTGAATGATTTTGACAATCCTTTTCTTTTTTCGGCCGATGCATTTTACAGTATCTCAAAAAATTATGCGCTTCGGCTGAATGGCTCAAAAAATTATCGCGTTCCCACATTCAACGACCTGTATTGGTATGCCGGCGGAAATTTTGATCTGAAACCGGAAACTTCCTATCAATTGGAACTGGGACAAAAAATTACATTCGGCGCCGCCACGCTGGATGTTGCCGCTTTTTATATTGCTTCCGAAGATTTGATAAAATGGGTTCCGGGAAACGGTGGCCTCTGGGAGCCTTCAAATATCAACAACACCAGGAATTATGGAGTGGAGGCTGTTTTGGGCTATCATTTGAAACTGAACACTCACCAATCCCTAAATTTTAATTCCAATTATTCCTACACAAAAGCGGAAGATTTGGAAACGGAAATGCAGCTTATTTATGTTCCATTCCATAAAGCATCGGGCAGGGTGCAATACAATCTTTATTCCTTAGCTGTTTATTTTCAAGCGCTTTACAATGGGGAAGTATATACAACCACAGACAATAGCGATAGTGTTGAAAATTACACCGTTCTTGACTTTGGGGCGGAATATTCATTTCCTTGGAATCCACGCATTACGGTCGGGGGGCGTTTAAAAAACATATTTAATACCTATTATGAAAACGTGGCTTACCGGCCTATGCCTTCGCGCAATTTTCAATTATTTCTAAACTTTAATATTTAAACAAAATAAAATTATGAAGAGACTACTTTTTTCGGCCTTAACGGTCCTGTTTTTCACGGCTTGCAGCAGTGATGACGATAACAAGGGAAGAAATAACGTGCCCGACACTTTTGCAAAAGGCATTTTTGTAACCAATGAAGGCCCCTTCAACAATGGAAGTGGGAACATCACTTTTATTTCGGAAGATTATAGCACGGTGGCGCAAAACATTTTCAGAAATGTGAATGGGAAGGAATTGGGCAATATTGTTCAGTACATGAATTTTACGGGCGATAACGCATACATTGTTGTTAGCAATTCCCATAAAATTGAAATTGCAAATAGATATACTTTTGAAAGCATTGACTCCATCACCACGGGTCTTGAAAATCCGCGATTTTTCATATCGGTTGCAGGAAACAAAGGCTATGTGAGCAATTGGGGCGATCCAAATGACAATTCTGACGATTATGTTTCGGTAATGGATTTAAGGACCAATACTATTTCTGCCACGATTCCCGTGGATTTTGGGCCTGAACGAATGGTTGCCGCAAATAATAAAGTATATGTAGCGCACCAAGGCGGTTTTGGGGAGAATAACGTAATTTCCGTAATTTCCGGAAACAGTGTGGAAAGCACCATTACGGTAGGCGATGTGCCAAATTCTATGGCTGTTTCGGGAAATTGGCTCTACGTTCTTTGCGGCGGAAAACCAAGTTACACGGGTAGTGAGACTGCCGGCTCCATCGTGAAGATTGATCTTTCCACCGGCCTGGTTTCACAGTCATTTTCCTTGAGCATCAACCAACACCCCACCAGTTTAACAATGGAAGGAGCAAACCTGTTCTACAATCTTGACGGTAAAGTTCATAAAGTAAACACTGCTTCCATTGCCTTGCCGGGAGAAGCTATAATTGATGGAAATTTTTATAACCTTCACGCAAAGGATGGAAAGTTGTATGCTACCGACGCAAAAAATTTCGCAAGCAAGGGCGATTTGATAATATATGATTTAGCCACCAATCAGAAAATCCAGGAATTCCAAACGGGCATAGTGCCGGGCAGTATTTGTTTTAACGATTGATCGTTTGTTCCAGCTTAAAAAGAAAAATCCACTAAACGAAATTGTTTAATGGATTTTTTTTTGAACTGAATTTGATTTGTATCTCCTTTAATTCCCAATCATTTTTCCATCAATTGGAGAATTTGCTTTACTATCTGAAATCTCTTTCAATGCCTTGAAATCCATTTTTCCATAAAAAGGCCTTCCGGCAATTTCAAAAAGGGCGGCTGCCAGTAGTGGCTCAGTGGGTTCACCCAATTGGCCCAAATTAAAATAATCTTCCTGCAACGGGATTTGTGGGAACAGACCGTCCACATAATCTGTATGTCCCGCCACGTTGGAAGTTTTAAAAACTAAGGGGAGCATAGCGTAATAATGGGAGGAACTTGCCTCCTGCCTGCTGAACGATGGCGCCGGCGCATCATACAGCAAAAAAGAGGCTTGGAATTTCCCAGTTGTTGTATCACCAATCTGCACGGTATTAATATAAGGATTCAGGCCATTAATGACCAATTCGCTTGCAGAAGCCGTTCTTTGGGTGGTTAAAATGTAAACATTGCCAAGGTTAAGGCTGTTGATGGCGGACCCGTTGCTGATGGAACTATCAAAAAGTCCGTCGTTCGCGTTGTCTGCCTGTCTATCTGCATTCCAAAATTCCTTGTAAAAAACCTGTCCGTTGAACTGGCCGGTAATCATGCTTGCCAGGTCTGTGGCTGTTGCTACGGCGCCGCCGCCATTATAGCGCAAATCCACCACAAGATTGGTAATTCCTTCGGCCTTAAACTGGGCGAAAGCATTATTAAGTTCAGTATCATAGTCTGAAATAAAGCCGTTATACATCAAATAACCAATTTTTTCAGCATTGACGGTCAGCGTCTTTACCATAAAAACCGGGTTTTCGCTGTACTGTGTTTTATTTAGAAGAATGGTTTCCCCGGTTTGCGTAAAATTAGTGCCGTCATAAGTTGCCAGGCCAATGGTATAGCTGTTCGGCGTTTGTAAATCAGTATAATTTTCACCGGTAATCTGTTGCCCATCAATGGTGGTAAACAAATCGCCGCGCTGCAGGCCGGCCGCTTCGGCATCGGTATTTGGCAAAACATAACGAACGTAACCAAAAACATTGCCGCTGTTATCGGGATAATATACCAGCCCGAATTCCATGCCATTGCTTAGGCTAATTCCGCTGAGCGCATCCTCTATGACCCGAAAATCACTGAAAAGCGCGCTGAATCTATCCTGTGGCGACAATAGATGATCAAACAATGTTTCGGGAGAATCATAATTGTTCAAAAAACCATCGAGTTCGTCTTGGCTGGAAAAAGCATCGTTGGCCAGTTCAGGTGTGTCTGCTTTGTAGAGATAATAATAATTCAATCCGCGATAGATAAAATTCTGAATTTCAAGTGTGGAGGCCGGATGGAGGTTATCGTCCAAATCCTCAAAACATGAAACGAAAATTAGCGAAACGACTAATAGTGAAATGAGAAATTTTCTTTTCATAGAAAGGTTTGTTATTATTTAAATTTAGAACAGGTAAATTAGGGATTATATTGCAAGAGTAAAAATATGTTTTTTTCGCCGAAGTTTATCCAAGCCCGAAATTCTTCCTAAAAAATGAAAAATAAGGTTGGGGCGCATAAAACGGAAGGCCCCATAAATAAAGTAATGTAACAAAAACCCTCAAGCTTCGTCATAAAAATAAGAGCCGAAAAACCAGCGCCAACCAACAATGGAAAAAACCGAATTTATCGCCCTTGTAATGCCCTTTAAAGACAAACTTTATCGTCTGGCAAAGCGGATTTTGGTATCCAGCGATGAGGCTGATGACGCGGTGCAGGAAGTTTTTTTGAAATTATGGAACGGAAGGGAAAGTATTGAAAATTATAGAAATCCGGAAGCATTTGCAATTACGATGACCAAAAATTATTGTCTCGACCGATTGAAATCGAAACAGGCTTCCAATTTAAAGATCGTGCACAGTAATTATCAAACTTCAGAAAACATTGAGAAAAACATTGAAGCAAACAACGGAGTGGAGCTAGTTTTCAAAATAATGGAAACCCTGCCCGAACAGCAACGAATAGTGCTCCAGTTGCGGGATGTGGAACAATTTGAGTTTTCAGAAATCGCTAAAATGATGGATAGTAATGAAACTGCAATAAGAGTGGCCCTCTCCCGCGCGCGCAAAACAGTTAGGGACGCAATGATAAAAAAACACAATTATGGAATTGGATAACATAAAAAAATTGCTCAACGCCTATTTTGAAGGCACCGCCAACATTGAGGAAGAGAACATGCTGATGGATTATTTCACAACCCAAAAGGTTGCGGATGAATTGGTACCGTACCAACCCATTTTTTCTTCTTTTAAAAGCGCCAGGCAGGAACGTTCCAGCAAGGGGGTCATTCTGCCCGGGAACCAACCGAAATTACGCAAAACCAGCTGGTATGCTGCAGCGGCAATTCTAATTGTGGCATTGGGGATGGGCGGCTTTTTCTTTTCGCAACCACGCTATACGCCAGAGGAAATGGAAGCCTTGGCCGCATTTGAGAAAAGTAAAAATGCAATGATGCTCCTTTCTGAAAACCTGAACAAAGGGACGGGGCAGCTCGCGTTGATGAAACAATTTTCAATAACCAAGGATAAAATATTTGAATAAAATTCTTAGTAACAACAATAAAAAAACAAATTTTAAATAAGCAAAATGATGAAAAAAATAGCACTATTTCTGGCACTGGCCATAGCGCCAATGGTTTCTTGGGCACAGAACGCCTTTGATTCCTTTGAAGATAAAAAAGACGTAACCTCAGTGGTGGTTACCAAAAACATGTTCAAGTTATTGAGCAAAATGGACCTAAATTCCTCCGATCCCGAAGCACAGGCCTACCTTAAAATGGTAAATGATCTGGACAACATTAAAATTTACACCACAGACAATCCAGCCGTAGCAAAGGAAATGGACGGAGCCGTGGCAAAATACATTGCAACATCCAAAAATTTGGGAGAGTTAATGCGTGTAAAGGAAGACGGCAAAAATATAAAATTTTACAGCAAGGAAGGAAAGAACGAAAATTACGTGAGTGAACTGTTGATGCACCTTGAAGGCGTAGTTGAAGGAAAACCCTCCACCATTATAATGAGCATCACGGGCAATATTGATTTGAAACAAATTTCAAAACTCACTGAAGAATTAAAAGTTCCCGGTAGCGATCAATTGAAAAATATCAATAAACAAAATAAGAAATAATGAAGCTATTGTTGAATTTTTTGGGCATACTGCTGTTGGCAATCACACTGATTTCCTGTAGCGATAAATCCCTGCAGAAATATCTGGTAGCCAAGCAGGATGATGACAAGTTTGTGAAAATGGACATCGCTGCAAGCCTGCTGCAAGGAAGGAACAGCAGTTTTACGCAGGAGGAAAAGGATATTCTCAATACCATAAAAAAGGTGAATGTGGTGGCATACCCCATCATTGAGAACGATACGGCCGATTATGAAACGGAGCGACAGGAACTAAAGGAAATTCTGGATCAAGAGCAGTACAAAGAGTTGACGCGTATAAAAAGCAACGACTGGGATGCCACATTAAAATACACAGGGGATGAAGACGCCATTGACGAAGTAATTATTTTTGCCAGTGATGACAATAGGGGCTTCGCGGTTTTCCGCGTGCTGGGCGAAAATATGCGGCCAGACCAAATGCTGAAATTAATGAAATCTGCAGAGCGCGGAGATTTGGACGTTACCCAACTGCAAGGTTTCGGGAAGATATTTAAAGATTAAATGTTGTTTGTTAAGGGCAAAAAAAGGCTTCCCATAATTTTGGTGAAGTCTTTTTTTATTGCTTAAACTTTAAATTCCCGTGTAATTTCCCGGCGTTATGTTTCGCATTTCCTGTTTTACGCTTTCGGGCACTTCCAGGGTTTCTATGAAATTGGCTATGGAAGTTTGGTTTATACGTTCGTTGGTACGCGTCAATCCTTTTAAGGCTTCATACGGATTTGGATAGCCTTCGCGCCGCAAAATGGTTTGGATTGCTTCAGATACAACTGCCCAGTTATTTTCAAGATCTTCAGCAAATTTTGATTCATTGAGCAACAATTTGTTCAGGCCTTTTAATGTGGAATGAAAAGCAATAACGGTATGTCCAAAAGGCACTCCAATATTCCGTAAAACCGTGCTGTCCGTAAGGTCGCGCTGCAATCTGCTTATGGGAAGTTTTGCCGAAAGATGCTCAAAAAGCGCGTTTGCAATTCCTAAATTCCCCTCGCTGTTTTCAAAATCAATCGGGTTCACTTTATGTGGCATGGCGCTACTTCCCACTTCACCAGCTTTGATTTTTTGTTTGAAATAGTCCATGGAAACATACGTCCAAATATCCCGATCAAGGTCTATAAGGATATTGTTTATTCTTTTTAAGCAATCAAAAAGCGCTGCCATGTGGTCATAATGCTCAATCTGAGTAGTGGGAAATGAGTAATGGAGGCCCAAAATGTCCTGCACAAACTTTTTGCCGAATGCTCTCCAATCAATCGTTGGATAAGCCACTTTATGTGCGTTGAAATTTCCGGTGGCGCCCCCAAATTTTGCGGCACTTTTTATGTCGTTCATTAAATTGAACTGTTCCTCAATGCGCACCACGAATACTTCTATTTCCTTTCCCAAACGCGTGGGGGAGGCGGGTTGTCCGTGGGTTCGTGCAAGCATGGAAATTTGCGACCATTCTTCGGAAAGGTGTTTCAGCTTATTTTTTACTTCTATTAAAAGTGGCACGTAAACCTCGTTAATGGCATCTTTCAGCGAGAGCGGTATCGCTGTATTGTTGATGTCTTGGGAGGTCAGCCCAAAATGGATAAACTCTTTATATTTTTGAAGTCCCAGCACATCAAATTTCTTCTTAATAAAATATTCAACCGCCTTTACATCGTGGTTGGTAATCTTTTCGGTGTCCTTCACCGTGATTGCGTCCTGAACGGAAAATTCCAAATAAAGCTGGCGCAGTTCGGGAAAAAGATTTCGGTCAAAATCAATTAATTGAGGCAGGTCCAGTTCTACCAAAGCAATGAAATATTCCAGTTCCACCTTGACCCGGTAGCGAATCAGCGCTTCTTCAGAAAAAAACGGGATTAAATCTGCGGTTTTGGAAGCATATCTGCCATCAATGGGCGATATAGCTTGTAAGGCATTGGTGTACATGGTGAAAATTTTTAAAGGGGCTAAGATACGAAACCGCGGTGAGTTAAACTGTAATGGAAAAAGGTATTGCAACCAAACCGGATGGCCTAAAAAGTTAATTGTGTGCCAACGTTAACGCATTTCATTTTAAAGGGAAGTTAAAAAATGTGGGGTTTGCTATATTTTAAGATTTTCTTGTGTTGGGGAATTGTGCAAACGAACTAATTTGTAGTAAGAAATTTATTAATCAAAAAAAAAATGTTATGAGCACACAAAATCAAAATCAGCAAAGAAATCCTCAAAACCAACAGAATCAAAATCAACAGAGGACTCCAAACAGACCACAAAATCAACGAAATCCTGAAGAGGAAGAAGAATAGCCAAATATCCAATCATGGAATACATACTATTCAATCAGGTGTAAACCCCTACTATCGTCACTGAGAAAGGGGTTTCTTTTTGCGCAGATAACTATAATCTTGATAAAAATTTGAATTTATGAGTGATAAAAACAGCCCAAAACACAGTGTGGGTAAAGGGGCCCAACGAGAGCATCACAATGAGGATGCAGCCAATGAAAGGCACGACGACCAAAAAGATGGCTATTTGGAAAAAAAATGGAAAAAAATAGCGAATGATTTTAACAAAACCTACGGCCTTCACGTAAGCACGGAGGAACTAAAGGATAACTCCTTTTCAAAAAACTTGAAAAAGTTAGAGGAAAAAACCGGAAAATCAAAAACCGATTTGGAAAACGAAATTCGGGATTGGAAGGAATAGGGATTACCGCCCCCATGTTAATGTGTTAAAGATAACTTCAATTGCGTTATCAAGATAGCGCCGTACTTTTTACCTTGGCAGTAGTAAAATGCTGCTATGAAGAAGGGAAAACTCCGGTTGGAATTTAATTTCACCGGGGTTTTCTTATTTCTGGCGTTGTTTTTTTCTGAAAAGGGAGGGCGATATTCCGTATTTCTCCTTAAAAATCTTGGAGAAATAACTTTTGCTGCTCAAGCCAATGGCAACTACTATTTCGGAAATATTCATCTCTGATTTGGTGAGCAAATTGTACGCCGCATCAAGTCTGGTTTTTTGAATATAGTTGTTCACGGTGCTCCCGTACAGTTTTTTAAACCCTTCCTGCAATTTGTTAACGTTAAGGCCAGATTCCCTGGCCAAATTTTCTACAGAGGGAATATCGGAAATGTTGCTTTCAATGAGACTTGAAATGTGGTTTATCAGTTTCAATTCTGAAGACCTTAAAAGGGTACGGTTGCCTTCATCCTTTTTGTCGTCTTGATACTGGAGGATTTGATGGGTGAGCATTTGATAGGCCATTCCTTCCAAAAACAATTTGCGGGTAAAATTTTCGCCTTGGAAGCTATGCACGGCTATTAAAATATCGGCAGTATCGAGACTATAATTTCCATCATAATAAAAGGCGGCGGTGGCGCTGCTGTCCCTAAAAAGTTTTTCCAGTTCATCATCAAGACTATTGATGTCGCAGGCCATTTTTTCCTGAAAAATCTTCCTTTCTATTTCCAGGCTGTTCACCGTGGTTTTATTGTTTGCTTTGAAAAAGAGCACGTGGCCGTTGTGTTTACTGCTTGCCACTATTGCATTTTGGTATTGTTCAATGGTGTGGAGTGTATCTTCATTTTCAAACCGATGCAGCAAAAGGCCTTCGGCTATGTATAGAAATTTTAGCGGGTGAATATTATTTACTATAAAATGGATTTCGAAATCTTCCTTAAAATGACAGTCATATTGAATGAGGCCCAAACCACCTTCAAAATTGATCCCTCTGATTGTGCCGGAACCTATGTGAGCCGGTAATTCAAGTAAATATTCTCCGCAGTTTTCGGTATATGGAATTTTAAAAAAGGTTGCAATGTCTTTAATTACATCCTTTAATGGGAGGGAATTAACGTGTATGGAATTCATCGCTTCTTAATAGGAACATTTGCATGCTGAAAAAGTTAATTTGCGAATTTCAGTTTCGGTTGGAACCACAGGTAGCAGGGTGCCTCTAAGGTAGGGCGTTGTTTTTATTAATCAAAATAATTTTTGCGCCTTTTGCGCCTTTCCAAAAAATAAGCGAACAGCAAGAGTGGCAGTAACACATAGAAGGACATTTTGGCTATTTCAATTTGGCCAAACCCCAACCCCAAAAAACCAAGAATGGCTGAAACTACGGTCAGAAAAAGTAGAAAGATGGTCCAAAACATAATAAGGTGATTAAAGGTTGTGCCAAGTTTTAAATCAATCAACTAAAGATATGTATTTGAGCCGATACTTCAATAACTGAAAGCAATAAATTGTTAATCCATTTAATTCGTCAACTCACAAAATCTCGAAGGGGCAGTTTCGTTTTTATGCTGTTAGGAAACATAGCCATTGATAATGTCCTGCACTATTTCAGGGTTCAAAAGCGTTGAGGTGTCGCCCAGGTTGTCTGTGTCGCGTTCGGCAATCTTTCTCAGTACGCGCCGCATTATTTTGCCGCTCCGTGTTTTGGGTAGTTCCGTGGTAAACTGGATTTTGTCAAGTTTGGCAATGGCCCCAATATGTTCCGTGATGATTTGATTGATCTCCTTTCTCAAGTTATCGTGCAAACGGGTTTGGCCAATTTCCTTTAAAATAACAAACCCATACAGGGCGTTTCCTTTCACTTCATGTGGGAAACCCACAATTGCACTTTCCGCCACGGCTGGATGTTCATTAATGGCGTCTTCAATAGGGGCTGTACCCAGATTGTGACCCGAAACGATAATCACATCATCCACACGGCCGGTGATGCGGTAATAACCGGTGCTGTCCCGGAGCGCACCGTCGCCGCTAAAATATTTATTTTCAAAGGTTGAAAAATAAGTTTCGCGATAGCGTTCGTGGTTTCCCCAAATAGTCCGTGCCATTCCGGGCCATGGATATTTTAGGCAAAGCCGACCGCTAACCATGTTTCCAATAAGTTCTTCGCCGTTTTCATCCATCAACGCGGGCTGCACCCCCGGAAGCGGCAAGGTGGCATAGGTAGGTATGGTGGGGGTTGAATAGGGAATGGGGGAAATCATAATGCCGCCCGTTTCGGTCTGCCACCAGGTATCTACTATGGGACAATTTTTCTTCCCTATGTTGTCATTGTACCAATGCCAGGCTTCTTCATTTATAGGTTCGCCAACACTGCCCAAGACTTTGAGGGAGGAAAGATCATAGTCTGCCGAAAAATCAAGCCGCTCCTTTGCCAATGCCCTAATGGCAGTGGGCGCGGTGTAAAACTGGTTTACCTTATGCTTTTCAATTACCTGCCAGAACCTTCCGAAATCTGGAAAGGAGGGAACACCCTCAAACATCAAGGTTGTGGCGCCATTTGCTAATGGACCGTAAACAATATAACTGTGTCCGGTAATCCAACCGATATCTGCGGTGCACCAAAACACGTCATTTGCGCGATACTGAAATACGTTTTTGAAGGTATAAGCAGTATAAACCATATATCCAGCTGTGGTATGGACCATTCCTTTGGGCTTGCCGCTGCTGCCCGAAGTATAAAGAATGAAGAGTGGATCTTCCGCATCCATAATTTCTGGAGCGCAGTCTGCGGAAGCCGCATCAAGTAAAGGCTGAAGCCACACATCGCGGTTTGGTTTCATTGCTATTTCAGAATTGATACGTTTGGCCACCAACACCGTTTTTACGCTTGGGCAGGTTTCCAAAGCGTCGTTTACAATGGCTTTTAAATCTATAGTCTTTTTGCCGCGATAGGATCCATCACTGGTTATAACCATTTTACAATCTGAATCATTTATTCTCATTGAAATTGCGGTAGCAGAAAATCCCGCAAAAATCACGGAATGGATTGCGCCAATTCGTGCACAGGCCAACATGGCAACGGCCAACTCGGGAATCATTGGCAGATAAATGCAGACCCTATCTCCTTTTTGAATGCCGTAGTTTTTGAGGACGTTTGCCATTTTGCAAACGCGTTTGTGCAAATCATTATACGTTATTTTCTCCACCTTTTCAGAAGGATTGTTTGGCTCAAAAATAATAGCGGTTTTGTCTCCAAATGAGTATAAATGGCGGTCCAGACAATTTTCCGTAATGTTCAGTCGTGCGCCTTTATACCAAGAGATTTCGGGTTTGGATAGATCATATTCCAGAACTTTGTCCCAGCGCTTTCGCCACAGAAAATTTTCCTCGGCAATTTCTTCCCAGAAATTTTCGGGATCCCGCACCGATTTTCTATAAACTTGAAAATATTCCTCTAAATTTTTGATGTGATAGTTACTCATAATTCGTTGCTTTAAAGTACTCTATAAAAAACGGGAAATGCTTTAGAATTATATTTAATAATGACCTTTTTATAATATGGTTTTCAAAATTATAAGGAGCATTTCAAAATTGGACGTTTCATTTTTTAGCTGCATATTTAAGAATGTAAGTTACAAAAGATTATAGTTCAACTTGAAACCGCTGTACCAATTTCTCGGCATTCCGGGGTAGTAATATCGCGGCTCGGCATTTCCAAAACCCGAAGCATTGATCAATACCGAAGCTGCATATTTTTCATTGGCAATGTTGTTAACGCCCGCGTTTACCTCCATTTGGAGCCTTCGGGAAAAATTAAATCTATAGGAAGCTTTTGCATTCAGCACCGCATAATCTTCCGCAAAAAGTGAATTGGCATCGTTCAGCGGCGTTTTTCCGGCGTACAGAAAATTTGTGTTTAAATGGAATTTTTTGAGTTTTAAATCAATTCCGCCCACCCACTTTCTGTCGGGCACCCCGGTGAGTTGATTTCCGGAAAAATCATTATTCCCGTCAACGAAATCAATGAATTTATGCTTTGAAAAATCTGCGTTCAGATAGGGCGAAATATATCCATTTGAACGAATCGGCTGTTTAAACGATAGCTGTATTTCAATGCCTTTGTGTTCAGTCTGGCCGGCATTTCTTCCTATATATTCATCATTCCCCGTTCTATCTGCAACCAACAAATCATTTATATCCAAAAGATATGCGTTCATTTGGATTTGAAACTTTTTATCGAAAAGATAGAGGGCGCTGCCCACCTCATAGTTAAAGCCTTTTTCCGGACCAATATCTGGGTTTACTACCCCTTCGGGCGTTAAGGTTTCTTCAATGGACGGATAGTTGAAGCCGCGGCTAAAATTGAAAAAAGCGTTTAAATTGTCAGTAAATCGGTACATCAGGTTTATGTTCGGAGCGAGAATGGGTTCAAAATTTCGGGTCGCACTTTTGTTTTGGGCGCCGGTATTAAATTCATCCTTAAAACTATAGTGTGTTTTGTGGAAATTTAAGCCGAATTGACCCTCCAATCTTTTAGTAAATGCAATGGTAGCCGAAGCAAATGCATCAAAATTATTTCGTTCCTCAAAATTTTTGCTCAGCTGGGCGCCCTCCAAACTGCCATTGCCGTTATTTTCTTCGTACCGATTTTCGATGGTTCCCCATTTGTATCCATCCCGAAAAATTTCTGCCCCAAAAATTAAATCAATGGTTCGCCCCATCGCTGGCAATGCCGCTGAAAAAACAGTCCTCCCGCCATAGCCAGCAGTGGTTTCGTCCAGAATATTGAATGGCCGTGGTTCATAATTGTCCATAAAACTGAAGAATCCTGTGGTAGTATTGCTGATTTTTTTTGAAAAATTATGGGTCAACTGTACACCTGCCAACACTTGGCGGCTTTTTTCGAAACCCTGCGCCTGTTTCCACGTAAATGCTGCTTCCGAAGGATTTTCCAGAAACTGGCTCAACCCGATTGAACTTGGAATTTGTGCCCGATAATCGCTATAATTCATCAAAAAGGAAACTTCATTTTTTGTACCTACTTTATATTTTGAATTTATCAACAAGGTGTTTCGTTCATAATTACTGTTCTCCCGAAACCCGTCTGTCTTCATAAAATCATAATTTACATTCAGCGAAAATGTATCCGAAGCCGTATCAAAGGAAAGCATGTTTTTGATGAAATTATAGGCGCCAACGGTTACATTTGTTTTAAAAAATGTTTCGCCCGGTTCTGCCATTTTTGTAGTAAGCAGTAGGGTTCCGCCCAAATTGCTGCCATAGTGCGGTGCCTTGGGACCTTTTATGATTTCAACCAATTGTAAATTTTCCGGATCAAAAATATCTATCGCGGTCTCGCCCACACCGTTGGTAATGGGAATTCCGTTGAAATAGGAGCGTATTTTATTGGTTCCGTACAGGGTGCGCGAGCCAACCCCTCTAATGGTAATCCGGTTGGTGTTGATGGCCCCGCTTTGAATGAGCACGCCCGGCGTTTCGTTTATGGCCGAAATCAAGTCCATCGGGCTGTGGGCTGCAAATTTGTCCGTCTTTATCTTTTCAGTGGGAAATAGGTTGCCATCTTTATTTTCAATCTTTGAAGCAGTTGCGGACGAAATGAAAATGGCATCCAGTTCCTCATTTTTATTGAAAGGGCTTAGTTGGAACCTTTGGTTTTCCCGCACCATTTCAACTTCTTTTAAAAAATAATCGGGATGTTCCAGCCGCAAGTCCAACGGAAAGACTATATAATCTGGAAGTTGGAAAATCCCCAAATTATTGGTCTTGGAAATTTCTTCGGAATTTAAAAACACGGAAACCCCCAGGATTGGCTTCCCTTTTTCAGAAAAGACCATTCCCTGAAATTGCTGTGCTATAGCGGAATTGGGAAAGCAAATAGGAATCACCACCAACAAAAAATTGAGTACTCTTAAATTCATTTATTTTTTTAAAGGTTAAAATTAAAATCCCAATAATGCTGTGGTAGTGTTTCGGCCTTTTTTTGGGCATTAACGGAAAACTGCGCTTTTCAATTTAAATATAAACAATAAGTGGGCTCACGGTTTGAGGACCCAAAAAGTTTACGGAATATTTAACTGAAACTGTGACGCCCGGCTCAGCGGATATTACGAAATAGTATAACAATTTTTTAAGAGGGTATTGTTTTTCAAAACAATAAATTTGAGAAACAGGTAAAATATTTGTTATGAAAAATCCATTGTATCTGCTATTATTTATAGTATTTCCGCTTTCGGTTTTAGCGCAAGAAAAAGTTCAAAAACCCCTTCCTGAGCCATTTGCTACAAAACCAGTTTCAAATTATTCAAACGTAATAGGTTGGAAAGCGGGCGAAACGCCGAAAGCTCCCGAGGGATTTGTGGTAACAAAGTATGCAGATGGCTTTGAAAATCCACGCTGGATGTATGTCACTCCAAATGGTGATGTTTTGGTGGCCCAAAGCAACAGTAATTATAGCATTCTTAAACAAATTGGCGCCACAATCATTGGGGCCGGAGGTTCCAATAATTTAAAGAATAGTGCAGATGTGATTACCCTGCTTCGGGATTCCGATGAAGACGGCCTGCCCGATAGCCGCGAAGTGTTTTTGACAAAAAAAGAAGGATTGAACCAGCCTTTTGGCATGTTGATTTTGGGCGATTGGCTTTATGTGGCAAATACTGACGCCATTTTGCGTTTTCCTTATAAAGAAGGCCAAACAAAAATAACCACTGTGGGCGAAAAGGTTGTGGATCTTCCGGCAGGAAAGGTAAACCAGCATTGGACCCGCAATATTATTGCCAATGAAGAGGGATCTAAAATTTTTATAGCCGTGGGCAGTGGAGACAATATAGGCGAAAAGGGCATGGAACATGAAAAAATGAAGGCCAGTATTTTGGTTATGGATCCTGACGGAAGTGATTTAAAGGTTTACGCTTCAGGGCTAAGGAATCCGGTGGGAATGGATTGGGAACCGGTGACGCAAACCTTATGGACCACGGTGAATGAGCGCGATGGGTTGGGGGATAATTTAGTTCCGGATTACCTAACTTCTGTAAAAGAAAATGGATATTACGGCTGGCCATATTCTTATTGGGGCAACCATTTTGATCCTCGGGTGCCCATTCCGCCAACTGTTTTATTGAAAGAAGCAATAGTGCCCGATGTTGATTTGGGCTCACACACCGCTTCATTGGGATTGGTATTTTATACTGGCAGTTCATTTCCGGAAAAATATAGAAACGGAGCCTTTGTGGCGCAACATGGTTCGTGGAATCGGGATGTCCTGTCCGGCTACCGCGTGGTGTTTATTCCTTTTAAAGACGGAAAGCCAAACGGAAAAACAGAAGATTTTCTAACAGGTTTTATTGTGGAGCCAAAAAAGGATAAAGTTAGGGGAAGACCGGTGGGTGCCACTATCTTGCCAGATGGTTCCTTACTTGTCACCGATGACACTACCCACCATATTTGGCGAATCGCTTTTCAGAAGAAATAAGTCAGGTTTATAGCAATAATTCGAAATAAAAAAAAGCCGATAAACAGTTTTTATCGGCTTTTAAGTAAAGTTTGAAATTATGCGGAGAAAGAGGGATTCGAACCCCCGGAGGTGTGACCCTCAACAGTTTTCAAGACTGCCGCAATCGACCACTCTGCCATTTCTCCAGTGTTGGTGTGATTCCGCGCATTAAATAAGAACGAACTTCAAGCTGCCCGTGCACATCCGTATTGCGTGGGCGGGTGCAAATATAAAAAGCTTTTTTAAATATTCTAATTCTTTCTCAATTTAAATTCTTTCAAATAAACATCTTTATTGACCGGGAGCGTGCCCGTTTAAAATTCGTGGCTTAGCCTTTTAATTGTTATTTTTGCAGGAACGAAAATTTCAAAGTCAATGTCATTAAATACCATTGAAAAACTGCAATGGCGTTATGCCACCAAAAGGTTTGATCCATCAAAAATTCTTTCGGAAGAAAAGCTGAACATCTTAAAACAAACGTTCAACCTCACTGCTACTTCCTATGGTCTGCAACCGTTAAAACTGCTGATAGTGCACACTGATGAAGTAAAAAAACAGTTGCTACCGTTAACATTCAATCAGCCACAGGTTCGTGATGCATCCCACGTTTTGGTTTTATGTATTGAAAAAAATATAGACTCAAAATTCATTGTGGAACATTTCAAAAGAGTTGAAGAGAAACGAGAAACACCACGTTCAATTTTGGAACCCTTTGAAAAAGCCTTGTTAAATAACTTTTCGGAAAAACAACCCCCCGAAATCAGACAATGGATGGTCAACCAATTGTACCTCACTTTGGGAGCGCTATTGACCGTATGCGCAATCGAAAATATTGACGCCTGCCCCATTGAAGGTTTTGAATCTAAAAAATATGATGAACTGTTGGGTTTGGAAAAAATGAGCTTGGAATCTGTAATCGTCCTGCCCATAGGTTATCGCGATGAAACAGATTTTTTCATCAACCTAAAAAAAGTGCGCCGGGGGATAGACGAACTTGTTATAGAAATAGATTAATATGAATTGTAGCTTTAGGTATGATTCCATTACTTTTAAAAAATTTGAACATTGAACTTGAAACCTGAATCAAAAAACTATGCCTGGATTTGAACTATTTGGCGCCGAAGAGCGCAAGCAAGTAAACGAAGTATTAGAGACCGGGGTTTTGATGCGCTATGGATTTGAGGGTGCAAGAAACAACCGCTGGAAGGCCAAGGAGTTTGAAAAAGCATTTGCACAACGGATGGAGGTAGCCCATTGTCAACTTGTATCCAGCGGCACCGCGGCATTGACCGTGGCCTTGGCCGCTGCAGGAATTGGCGCCGGGGATGAGGTAATAATGCCTACGTTTACATTTGTGGCGAGCTTCGAATCTATAATCACCCTGGGCGCTGTTCCCATTTTGGTGGACATTGATGATACGCTGACCTTGGACCCAAAAGCCGTGGAGGCTGCCATAACTTCAAAAACAAAATGTGTAATGCCCGTGCATATGTGTGGTTCAATGGCTGATTTAAAAGCGTTGAAAAGTATTTGCCAAAAAAATAATCTCATTTTATTGGAAGATGCCTGCCAAGCCATTGGCGCAACCTTTGAAGGAAAACCACTGGGCAGCTATGGCGATCTGGGTTGTTTCTCCTTTGATTACGTAAAAACAATAACCTGTGGCGAAGGTGGTGCCGTGGTGACCAATAACAAAACTTTTGCTCTTCATGCGGACCATTATCAAGATCATGGCCACGACCACATTGGCAAAGACCGCGGTGCAGAGAATCATCCATTTTTAGGGTATAATTATAGAATTTCAGAATTGAATGCTGCAGTAGGGTTGGCACAATTGGACAAATTAAACGGAATTTTGAAGATCCAAGAGCGCAATTATTCTATACTTCGTGAGGCATTATCAACAATTGAGGGAGTAAGTTTTCGAAGCGTGCCCGAAAGCGGTATAGAAAACTATTCCTTCCTTAGTTTTTTTCTTCCATCAAAAGAATTGGCGGAACAGGCACATAAAGCAATGACGGAAGCCGGACTGGATGCTTGCTTTTACTGGTTCAACAACAATTGGCATTACATAAAAGGCTGGTCCCATTTGCGAGACCTAAAATCTTTGGGCAAACTTCCTGCTGAAATTATCAATCAAATGCAAGACCTCAATGCTATGGATTTTTCAAAAAGCGATGCTGTAATGGGCCGTACAATTTCAGTCTTAATAAAGCTGGGCTGGACGGAAAGTGAGGTAAAGGAACGGGGACAGTTAATGGGGGAAACAATTACAAAACTATTGGAAAAAGCCTGAAGCCCGCAACCAAAAGCCAACGAATATCCCAGTTAAATTTATAAACTAATAGCTAACATACTCGGTGATTTCCAGACCGTAACCGATCATCCCAACGCGCTTGGTTTGAATACTGTTGGAAACAAGTCGAATTTTGTGAATTCCCAAATCGTGTAAAATTTGCGCCCCAATCCCGAAATCCTTTGAATCCATTTCTATTCTGGGAGCTTTGGCTATTTCATTGGGTTTTTGGTTTTCTTTCAGTTCTTTCAGTCGGTTCAAAAGATTGAGCGATTCACTTTGCTGATTAATAAACACCAGGGCGCCTTTCCCTTCAAAATTGATCACATTGAACATATCGTCCAATTTTTGTTCCGCGTTGTTGGTGAGGGTTCCCAATATATCGCTGTTTACCAAGGTAGCATTTACACGTACCAAAACAGGCTCGTTTTCTTGCCAATTGCCCTTGGTTAATGCTATGTGGATTTGATCGTTCGTAGTCTGCTTATAGGCCCTCAGCCGAAAGTTTCCAAATTTGGTATTTATGTTGAAGTCTTCCTTCTTTTCAATCAAGGAATCGTGCTCCATTCGGTATTTTACCAAATCTTCAATAGAAATAATCTTTAAGTTAAACCGCTTGGCAACCTTCATCAATTGTGGCAGTCGGGCCATGGTGCCGTCTTCATTGAGTATTTCCACCAAGATTCCTGCGGGGTTGAGTCCGGCCAATCGCGCGAGGTCAATGGCTGCCTCGGTGTGCCCCGTTCTTCTTAACACGCCGCCTTGCTTTGCCTTAAGTGGAAATATATGTCCGGGCCGCCCCAAGTCTGTTGCTTTTGTTTTTTCATCAACCAGCGCCTTAATTGTTTTCGCCCGGTCGTGAACCGATATTCCGGTGGTGCAACCATGGCCAATTAAATCAACCGAAACCGTAAATTGTGTGTGGTGAAGAACGGTGTTGTTTTCAACCATCATATTCAACTCAAGTGCTTTGCATCTTTCTTCGGTTAATGGGGCACAGATTAAACCGCGGCCGTGTGTGGCCATAAAATTTATCATTTCAGGGGTCACCATTTCAGCGGCAGCGATAAAGTCGCCTTCATTTTCGCGGTTCTCATCGTCCACGACAATTATTATCTTGCCATTGCGGATGTCTTCAATGGCTTCTTCAATGGTATTTAGAAAAACGGAAGTTTCATTATCTGTGGAAATCATAGCTTTTTATAAAAAGATTGTGCAAAGATATAAAATGTGAATCGGTAATTGCGGTAAAGTAGATTTGGAATGTAGCTTGCGGGTTGTTAGTTCTCTTTTCTTTTTATTCTGAATAATCTCCCAATACGCTGCATAAAGGTATCAAAATCGAAAATACCTTGGTCTGTGGTGGCTCGGTACGTTAGCCAAATGCTGAGCGGAAGCATTATACCCGTGCTCAACCACGAGGCTATAAACGGGGCCATGGTGCCATCTTCGGCACTATTTTTTGCAAATATACCGATGAAATGATAGGTTAGAAAAAGCATGATTGCAACCACCATGGGCAGTCCCATGCCACCTTTTCGGATGATTGCCCCCAGGGGCGCTCCCACAAAAAACAGAATAATGCAGGCAACGCCCAAGGCATATTTTTCGTGGAGTGCTATTTCGGTTTTGTTCAAGCGTTTTGTCTTGGTCTTGAACTCAATTTTTTTTGCATCCACGGTTTGGAGCGTGCCTTTGGCGTTGTTGAGCGCCAATTTAACAATCTGCAGTTGCTGTGTGGGGTTGTAAAGGTCTAAGATGGTATTGATTTGGGGAGGGTTCGCAGTTTCGGACACTTTATATTCCCGTAATTTTTCAACCCCGCTTCTGTAATACATATTTTGGGCGTACGCTTCAATGTCTTTCGAAAACGTGTCGGAAAGGGAATCTATTTCCACCCGAAGCTCGCTAATATTGTACATGTTCTGATTGTTCAGGTCGTTCTCTTTATCAATGTCCTTTGCGTTCAGCTCAGTGAGGTCAATGTTGATAGAATATTCATCAAAATAGCTTTTGGCGAAGGGTTGGCCGGTTTGTTTTGCGGGATTGTTGGTTTGGATGTCTTCGTAATAATTTCCTTGTTTCAGTATCAGGGAAAGTGTATTGCTGCCTTCCTCGCTGGCCAGTTCGCCTTTGTCGGCAATGATTACGGTGAAATTTCCATTGGGGCGGGCTTCATTCTTTTTATGGATTACCACTTCTTTCAAATACTGGTCGCGGTCGCCACTTTTTTCTTCAACTTTTATGTTGAACATATCGCCTATCTGGCTAAACTGGCCTTCGGAAATGACCATGGAGGGTTGAAATTGGGAAATATTCCGGCGCAAGTTTTGCCATTTATACTCGGAATAGGGGATCACGTTGTTCGCAAAAAAGAAAGCCGTTATTGCCAAAACGACTATAAAACCTATAACGCTTCCCATTGCCCTTTGCAGGGAAATGCCGGTTGATTTCATTGCTGCAAACTCATATTTTTCGGCAAAGCTCCCGAAGACCATCAAGGAAGTAACCAAAATCGTCAATGGAAGTACCAGCGGGATCAATCGGGGCGATACATACCAAAGAAATTTAAGAACGATCCACACGTCCAGGTCCTTGCCCGCCAATTCCGAAATGTAGAGCCAGATGGTTTGAAGGACAAATATGAACATTAAAATAATGAAGACGCTCACGAACGTCTTCAAAAAGGTGACCAATATATACCTGTCCAGTATTTTCAATTGCTCCCGCTTATAGTTTGTTTATGTAGTAACCGTCTTTTTTATATTTTCCCTCGTCAAAAGTAAACAAGGTTTTGGACACGGGTTGGTTTGTTTTGAACGAATTTACGGTAAGGGTGTATTTGGTGCCTTTGGCGTCCGTTTGTATCAGTTTATAAATGTGCTTTGTCTGTGCGTCAATGCCCAAAAGAATGTCCTTTATTTCTGCTTTGGAATCAATGGGTATAAGTTTTACGTACTGTATCTTTCTACCTTTCACGTTCTGTTCAATGTCCATTTTATAGGTGTAGCCCTTTTCATAAAAAGTAAGCATTTTTGAAGGCGTAATTTCTTTATCGTCCTTTGGGTTGAATGCAGATATAGTGACCTCTTCATCTTCAGGCACGATGGTATAAATATTCTTTCCGTCAAAAATGCGGGTGGTGCCAAGCATGTTCAGGACATATTTATCACCTTGAAGGGTAACATCGCCCCGGGTTTCCTGATTTACGTTTTCCTTTGAATTGTTCAAATTATATTTGAAGTCAATAGAAATGTTGTCATAGCTTTTGGCCTTTGCGGACACCTCTTTCAGTAATGATTTTGCATCCTGTGCCTGTGAAAAAGTGATGGTAAAAAAAGCGATTAAAATAAGACTGATTTTTTTCATTTTCAATAATGTTAGTTTCCTCTAATTTATATAGTTGACAATTTGGAAATTTCGCTAATCATTGCGCATTTCATTATCCAATAATTGATTCAGTGCATCCAGTGTGGGAACCAAAACTTGCCTGGCCTTGCTGCCCTCAAAGGGCCCCACAATTCCGGCGGCTTCCATTTGATCTATGATTCGTCCAGCACGGTTGTAGCCCAATTTAAGTTTCCGCTGCAGTAATGAAGCAGAGCCTTGTTGCGCAATGACCAATACTTCCGCGGCTTCACGGAACATAGCATCACGTTCGTCGATGTTAATATCAAGATTTGTGCCACCTTCCTCACCAACATATTCAGGAAGTAGGTATGCATCGGGATACGCCTTTTGCGAACCGATAAATTCAGTAATATCAGCTACTTCCGGCGTGTCCACAAAAGCACACTGAATGCGTGTGAGTTCGTTGCCCTGTGTGAACAGCATATCTCCACGTCCAATGAGTTGATCAGCTCCGGAATTGTCCAAAATGGTTCTTGAATCTATTTTGCTCGTCACCCTAAAAGCAATGCGCGCCGGAAAGTTTGCTTTAATGATTCCGGTAATAACGTTTACCGAAGGCCTTTGTGTGGCAACGATCAAATGAATGCCGATGGCGCGGGCAAGCTGTGCCAAACGGGCAATGGGGGTTTCCACTTCCTTTCCGGCGGTCATAATAAGATCGGCAAATTCATCAATTACCAAGACGATATAGGGCAAATAACGGTGTCCTTCGTTCGGGTTTAATTTCCGATTTTTAAATTTTGTATTGTATTCCTTTATGTTGCGCACCATTGCATCTTTCAGCAAATCGTAGCGGGCGTCCATTTCAATGCAAAGCGAATTGAGGGTGTTGATTACTTTTGTGGTGTCTGTAATAATTGCTTCTTCGGTATCGGGCAATTTGGCGAGATAATGCCGTTCAATTTTGTTGAAGAGTGTTAATTCCACTTTTTTGGGATCCACTAAAATAAATTTCACTTCAGCGGGATGTTTTTTATAAAGCAAGGAAGTGAGTACCGCGTTCAAGCCCACTGATTTTCCCTGTCCGGTTGCTCCGGCCATGAGCATGTGCGGCATTTTGGCCAAATCTACCACAAAGGTTTCATTGCTAATGGTTTTGCCAAAAGCTATGGGCAGTTCCATTTCGGCGTTCTGGAATTTTGCCGAGGCAATAACCGATCGCATGGAAACAACCTTTGGGTTTTTGTTTGGCACTTCAATTCCGATTGTTCCCCGGCCGGGAATGGGAGCGATTATGCGAATTCCCAGCGCCGAAAGCGAGAGGGCAATGTCATCTTCAAGGTTTTTGATCTTTGAAATACGGATGCCGGCATCGGGGACTATTTCATATAGGGTTACGGTTGGCCCCACAGTGGCTTTGATGTTCGCTATCCCAATTTTATAGTTGTTGAGCGTTTCCACGATGCGGTTTTTGTTTTCCTCCAGTTCTTCCTGGTCTATGGTTATGCCGCCACCGGCCGTATAATCGCGCAAAAGTTCAATGCTCGGAAATTTATAGTTGCTGAGTTCCAGTTTGGGATCGAATTCCCCAAAATCCTTGACCAGCCTTTCACTGATGTTTTCAATTTCCTCTTCCTCGGCGGCTTGCTCCACTTCCATTTCCACATCACCTTCCACGTCTGACCGTAAAATTATTTTTTCCGGAACTGGGGGAGGAGTGGGGGTTTTTTCTTGGATAGTGGGCTGGGGTTCTTCCATTTTAGGAGCTATTTTTTCCACCTCCACCACGGGTTCTGCGGGCAAATCTTCTTCGGGTTTAGTAGTTTCAAATTCCTGGGCGATTTGTGTTTTTGAAAAATTGAAAGCATTGATGGCCATTTCTGGGGTAAGTTTTAGGCGGACCACCAAATAGATAATAAGCGTGAAAACCATGATGAGCATCGCCCCGATCAGTCCCACGTAATCCTGTATCAGATCGTTCGTTTCATAACCAATGATTCCGCTGAAAATAGTTGATTCATCTCCGAAAAAACCAAAAAATACAGCTATCCAGAGCATCAGCAAAAGCCCCCAAAACCAGAATTTGGAGAGCTGTTTTTTTGCATAATCGAAAAAGTAATACACCCCGGTGAGGGTAACCAAAAATGCAAAAATAAAGGCAGCGATCCCAAAACCGTCATAAATAAAAAAATGCGCAACGTTTGCACCAAACTTGTTCAGCAAATTTTTTGTTTGCAGTTCGCGCTCGGCAAGCCGGCCAATTTCACTTTGGTCTGCCTGCCAGGTGAAAAAGTAGGAAACAAAGGAAAACAGTAGTGCCAAACCCAATAAAAACAAAAAGCTGCCCAAAAGAATTTTTTGTTGTTTAGAGAGCGAAAAGTTTATTTTCTTGCGCGGGTTCTGAGGGCTGGTTTTCTTCTCTTTGGCCATTAATGGAACGGTTGTCTTTTCAGCAAAAATACAAATATCAACGGGTAAAAGTTCAAATTCGAAAAAACAAATTCTGAAATGATCTTGAAACTATGTAATCTTCGGAATATAAATTATGCAACCCACAATGACCGCCGCAATGGCTGCAAAAAAGACCGCCCCGGCCGCAACGTCTTTTATGTACCCAATTTTGTTATGAAAGTCGGGGTGCACAAAATCTGCTATTTCCTCTGCGGCAGTATTTATGCCCTCCACGCTCAGCACCAATCCTATCGCCATAATTTGAAGCATCCATTCGGTTGCGGAAATTTCAAGATAGAAACCGGCACAGGTGATGGCAATTGCAATAACGGCCTGAACCTGTATGCTTGCCTCGTTTCGCAATAAAAGCAAAGCGCCCTTGAACGCGTAGCCGCATCCTTTTAGGCGCTTTCCCAAGAAAGTGTTCCACATATTACAGAAGCGGTTTTAAGGCCGAAAGATAATCGGGTTCCTCACCAATATTGGGCACTTGCTGGCTGTGGATTACGGAACCGTTTTCATCCAAGACCAAAACGGCCCGTGAATGCAAGCCGCGAAGGTCGCCGCTAATCATTTCAACCCCATAGTTTTTTCCGAAATTTCCTCGGAAATCTGATAGGTTTGTTACGTTTTCAATTTCCTCGTCGCTCACGAAACGTTTTTGTGCAAAGGGAAGGTCTTTTGAAATGCAGAGCACTTTTGTGTTTTTCAATCCCGTGGCCTTTTCGTTGAATTTTCTCACCGAAGTAGCACACACATTTGTGTCTATGCTTGGAAAAATATTCATAATCACGCGCGAGCCTTTATAATCTGACAATTTTTTTGAACTTAAATCCTGCGCGGTGAGGTCAAATTCTGGGGCTTTGTCCCCAATTTTTGGAAGGGTTCCAATAGTTTCAATGTTGTTCTCTCCAAGTTTTATGGTTGCCATTATGTTTGGTTTTAAATGAAGGTTAAAGATAAGCATTCGTTTTTGGTTAAAACCTAAACGATTTCTTAAAGGAAATAAATTAAATTATCTATAAAAAAATATCCCTTTGCGAATTTGGCACAAAGGGATATATTCAAAAAAAAAGCCGCTCTATCTGTCTATGGAACCCAACACTTTTTGGGCAAAATTATTTGCCGCATCGCGCTCGGGCATTCCTTCTTCAATCATTTTGTGGACTTCAACGGCGCCACAAAGATTTGTGATTAGCTCTCCCACAATGTCCAACTCTTCTTCGCCAATTCTACTGTAGTCGCTGAACGATTCCAAAACTTCAATGCAATTTTCCATCTGCTGTACAGAATTGTTGCGCTGAAGGTGCCTAATTACTGGTAACTTCATCTACTAATTCTTTTAAAAGTTCAAATTTATTGGTCTGTACCTGATTTACCAATTCGCCATTTTTGAAAGTTGCGAATGTGGGCAGGTTGTTCACATTTGCCATTTTTCTGCTCTCTGGAAATTTTTCCGCATCAACCAAAACGAATTTGAATTTTTCCATTTCCGAAGCTAACTTTTTAAATTTCGGTTTCATCACCCTGCAGTTGCCACACCATCCGGCAGAAAATTGAACGATTACATCTTTTTCTTCAGAAATGAGCTGTTGCAGGCTATCGTCTTTTAGTTCAACTAACATAATTAATTTCTTAAATAAGTTGCTACTGCTTCACGGGTGGCTTGCATGGCATCTTTGCCTTCTTCCCAGTTTGCGGGGCAAACCTCGCCTTTTTCCTGCACGTGGGTATATGCATCGACCAATCTCAAAAATTCGTTTACGTTTCTGCCCAGTGGCATATCGTTCACACTTTCGTGGAAAATTTTCCCGTCTTCATCAATCAAATAAGTAGCGCGATAGGTCACGTTGTCGCCATCTACCATCAAATATCCGGTTTCCTCATCGTAACGTTCGTTGGTAACATCAAGAATTCCAAGGGCATTTGACAGGTTGCGGTTGGTGTCCGCCAAAAGGGGATAGGTAACCCCTTCAATTCCGCCGTTGTCCTTTGGGGTGTTCAGCCACGCGAAGTGAACTTCTGGCGTATCGCAGGAAGCCCCGATAACCAGGGTGTTCCTGTCTTCAAATTTAGAAAGTACTTCCTGAAAGGAGTGGATTTCGGTTGGGCACACAAAAGTGAAATCTTTTGGATACCAGAAAAGCAGTACTTTTTTATTGTTTTTTGTAGCTTCCTCAAGCACGTTTAGTTTAAAAGTATCCCCCATTTCATTCATTGCATCGACTGAAATGTTTGGGAATTTTTTTCCTACTAATGACATAGATTTATTTATTTAAAAGTTAATAATTTTCTATGGCAAAGGTAAAAAGTACTTATTGTTATTAAAGAAAATTGGAACGGATTAATCTATTTACCCATAGCTTTTCACAATAAGAAAATGTTTTAGATATTGAAAATTAGTATAGAAAAGTTACACGGTATGGTCCAATGTTGGTTCCAGCGGCTGCGGTTTATATTTGATTTTATAGCCGATGGCCGCGACCAGCAAGGTCATAAACGGGCTCATGTAATTGAAAACCGCATAGAATAAATAGTCGAGCACCGAAACGCCGAGCACGCTGCTTTGGTAGGCGCCGCAGGTATTCCAAGGCACGAGTGCGGAAGTTACCGTTCCGGAATCTTCCAAGGTTCGGCTTAGGTTTACGGGCTCGAGGTTTTTATCGTCAAAAGCTTTTTTGAACATTTTTCCGGGCACGACAATGGCCAAATATTGATCGGCAGCGGTTAGGTTTAATGCCAAGCAGCTCATTACCGTACTGGCAAAAAGCCCAAAGGTTGTGTGGAAAAGATTGAGCAAAGCCTTGCTGATGCGGGCCAGCGCTCCAATGGCATCCATCGCGCCACCAAAAGCCATGGCGCAAATGATGAGCCAAATGGTAGGCAACATTCCAGCCATTCCGCCGGCGGTGAAGAGGTCGGTCAATCTTTCATTGGTAGTGGGGATCACGGTTTCCACGGTCATGGAATTCATAATGCCCATATAGGCCGAACGGAAATTCAAAACCTCGCTTCCGCCAACCAAAATCACAAGATCGGTTTGAAATATCAAAGCGGCAACTCCACCCAAGAGGGTGCCGATCAACAAAGCAATCAAGGGCGATGTTTTTTTTACGATGAGAAAAATAACCACCACCGGCACCACAAAAAGCCAGGGGCTAATGGTAAAGACACTATCAATGGAAGCCAAAATACCCTCTGGGTTGGCTTCTCCTGTTACTTCGAGATTTAATCCAAGAATAATGAAGACGATTAATGTAATGATCATTGTAGGTACCGTGGTAATCATCATATACCGGATGTGGTCAAACAAACCCGCGCCGGCAATGGCCGGGGCAAGATTTGTAGTATCGCTGAGTGGCGACATTTTGTCTCCAAAATAGGCCCCGGAAATCACAGCTCCGGCGGTCATCCCCAACGGAATTCCCAAAGCCCCTGCAATGCCGATTAGTGCAATCCCCACCGTGGCGGAAGTTGACCAACTGCTGCCCGTGGCCACCGAAATAATGGAACAAATAACTACGCAGGCCGGTAAAAATATGGAAGGGTTCAGCACTTGCATCCCGTAATAAATCATTGTTGGGATAACGCCGCTGAGGAGCCAAGTGCCCGTGAGCGCACCCACCATCAACAAAATCAAAATGGCCCCGGCGGTGGATTTAATGTTTTGGGCCACTTCTTCAATAATAAATTCAAAGGAAACCTTGTTGAAAAAACCAACGATAACAGCTACGGCTGCGCCCAGCAATAAAATAAACTGATTGGAGCCGTTCAACGAAGCATCGCCATAAACGAACACATTATAGGAAAGCATCCCGATAAGCGCCAACACGGGGATGAGCGCTTCCCAAATGGAAAGTTCGGGGTTTTTTACGATTTTTTCGTCACGTGGATCGGTGATTGGATCTTTCGGCTGGTTGTCCATTGGTCGTTTTTATAAATTCACGTAATGTTACGATTTTGTAAAAAGCTGTGCAAATTTAAAGTTTGTGCAGGTGGCGTTTGTGTGGATAATGATGTGACTACATATTGAAATTTGAGAAAAGATATATGAGAGGGTGAAATGTTAAACTTTAGGATGTTCGTTAAAAAAAACATATCAACGAGAAAAAATTAACATCACAATTGCTTAATTTTGAGAGAATTAAAAACTTTCTTACTATGAGTATGCCTAAAATTCCTACCAAATACACCCACACTCTAAAGCCCGACGGGATTTTTGATGTAGAATCCACAATAGACGGAGAACTTGGTTCCCGATTGTCGGGCGGGTTCAATGCCACCCACGCCGGAAGTTTACAGACCATTGTAAGTGGAAAGCTGGAAACCGACAACGTGTTGAAACTGAAAGGTGACCCCAACGAGCCGGTTAGCACGGACAACAAGATTGAAATCTTGAACCTTCCGCGCTTTACCTTAGAGGATATAAAGGACATGATGAAGGTAAGAGTCCATATCCCAAACTATTCCAATATCTGTGTGAAAATGCTTGGGGTAGAGGTTTTGAGCGTATGTATGGGAGGGGAGAGCCAAATCATTACAGAGCCCTACGTTCCCACTGCCGCGGAGCGCTGTGAAGATGAATGCTGCGAGCCAGATACCCGGCCCTTTCCAGAACGCGGGGGGCAGAATCCCACAGGGGGAAATGGTTGAGAGAGTCGTCAACAAAAACAGAAAGCCATGAAAACCGTAACATCCGCATCCCATCAGGAGAAAATAAAGATAATGGACAAGGAGATTGTCCTTAACGGTCCTCCATCCGATCTACACGGAAACATTCACTTTGTGAACCATGAAAAGGAGCCGCTGCGCATAAAAACCATTGGCCTACTTAACGAGAAGAGAAAAAAAACCGAAAATGGTGGCAGGGATTTTATGAATTTCTCTTTCAGGTTGCAACCCGGCGAACAGAAAATGGAAGCCGTAAGCCACCAGCTGCCATCCACCACACCGCCCGGTACTTATGAAAGCTATGTGGAGTTGGGTGGGCAAAGACACAAGGTGAAAATGGTTGTGCAGCCCACAATAGATATAGAAATTTTTCCGGATGAATTTACCTTTCAGGGCACTTCCCCCGGAACTACCCATGTTGCTACCATAACCCTTGCCAATAAAGGCAATATGCCATTTCAGGTGCCGGAACTGAAACATGCGGCGGTACTGGATATGGACCTGCTTTGCCGCGCTTTCGGTACCGGGTTTCGCGAAAAAGGAAAAGATGACCTCATGTCCACACTCGATGAGGTTACTCGAAACCTAAAAGATAACCTCACGGACTGGGTGTCTATTTCCGTTGATGAAAAGGGCCAGATCCTGCAGCCAGGGGAATCAATGCTGATCCACGTCAATTTTGAATTGCCTAAGAATGCCGGACCTAAGCGCGACTACGAAGGTAATTTTAGATTTTGGGACCAAGATATTTCAGTGAATATAAAATCACATAGGGATAATTCTAAAAATAATAGTTATGAGCAACAAGCAAGGTGATAATTCACTTCCTCTACAAATAGCGGACAATTTTCAGAAAATGGCAACTGTTTCCATGGAGGCCATGCAGCCAATACTGAAAAACTTGACCGAAAACATGGGCACTTTGAACAAAAGTATGGCCGACAATGGCATTCCTGTCCTAAATATTTTTGGCAGCGGGAAAAAAAGCAAGTGTTGCCCACCCGAAGAAACCTGTTCCCCACATTGTATAGCCTCCATTAACAGGCAAGCCATGGCAGGCGAGCGTATAATGGAAGCTATCATGGTTACCAACAATTGTGGCACTGAAAAAACCTATCGCGTGGGGGTGCGCGAATTAAAAAACTTGGACGGCACTCTCGCTCCTTCACAGCCGTTTTTGGACAAAGCCACCATAACGCTTGCACCAGGCCGAAGTGAGCGGATTTTGATGACATTAGATTTGGCCAATTTCAACAATGGCAGCACTTACGAAGCTGAAATTGTACTCAGGGAAAAGGAAATCAACCAAAATGTTTGCTTCACTTTACATGTAAACGATAACGACCCAACCGAAGTCAGCCCACATAACGAAAAAAAATATAAACTAAAATGGCAGGACTGGCAATCCCATTTTTATTGTGAGCCTCCGAGAAAGCGGGCTATTGCCCCGATTAGGCCATTGAACCCGTCCTAAATCCAAGGAAGATGAGCAAACAAAAAGATGATTTTTCAAAAGATGTTGAAGGCATCTTTAAGAAGACAATAGACATTAATAAACACTACCTAAAACAAAGCACTACCTTGTTCAAGGAGTTTGGTACTTCTGGTCGCAACCTTAAGAGCATCAGCCCGCTGCGTACCGAAGTGATGATGGGCGCTTTCACCTCTTTTGCCAAGTTGAGCCTGGACCACTATAAGAACATGATGGATCTGGGGTTCGCCCTTACAAAAAAAGCTTTTGTGGCGGATGATATCAGGGAGCAAGAAGAAGAAAATCCCGAAGCCCCTTCCTTTGTGCTTTCTGCCGAGGCCCATCCCGGCACTGAGGTTAATTTACGCTTCATTTTGGACAATGTAAAAGAAGATAAAGCCGAATGTCAGTTAATATATTCGGAATATGTGAATGAAGAAGACCCCGATAATTCCCACAATCTTTTAACCACTTTTACGCCACAATCCTTTCATTTGCCCCCAGGAATTTCACAAAATGTGGCAATACATATTGCCGTGGACGCGGACCTGAGCCCAGGCATATATCAAAGCAAGGTTCAAGTAATGGGTTTTGAGCCAGCCTATTTCCTTGTCCGTCTCACAATTACTCCAAAACCCCTTGACACGCCACCAAAAAAACCAACCAAAAAAACCTCTGGAAATGGCCGCGGAAAAAAACAGTAGCAAGAAAAAAAAAACCACTGCCAGAACCTTGGCAGACGACATTTTTTCGGGAATTAAGAAGGACGAAATCGTTTCCGGTGCCCAAAAAGTAATAACATCTGCCGTAAGTGTTCTTGAAGAAGAAATAGCCGCGGGCATTTTGGCCGCTAAAAAGATCGAGAAAAAAGTCCTTGATGTTGAGGATATCCGAGAAGATCCGGATAGTTTGATGAACCGGATTCGGCGTGACACCCACGAAGCGGTGGACTTGTTCCTCGATGCTCTCACGGCCATTACAAAACAAGTGAACAAGCTGGCCGATACAGAAACCGAAAAAAACGAAAAACAAACGGCCACTGAGAAAAGAGGCACTGTAATTACCTCTCTGGAAACAGAGCGGCCCTTACGGCCCGGTGAATCTGAAACTTTCAAGTTTGTATTTTTTGAAGATACCGAAGGTCCCACCAAAATTAAGTTCCAAAAAACAGCTCTTTTTGGTCCCAACGGCCAAAACATTGCTGCCTCGGCCATTGTCATAACTCCGGCTCGGTTCACCTTAAAACCCAAGGAAGAAAAGGAAATCACAGTACGGGTTGTGATACCAAAGACTGCCGCTCCCGGAATTTACAATGCCATTATATCCGATACGGAAAACTCCTTGTTGAAAATACTCCTTACTGTAGAAATAGCGACTTAAAATAATGGATACGCTTTTAATGAAAGAGAAGATTGCAGCTTATGGCGCCGAAACGTTAAAACGGATCCACGGCTATATACCCGATAAAGAACCACGGGCATACCTTTACGATCTTCTATCAGAATATCCCGACCGTGGGGGCAAGGGGTTTCGTCCCGGGCTTTGTATAGCTGCCTGCAAGGCTTTTGGCGGCAAAGAGGAGGAGGCAGCAAATTCTGCCGTGTGTTTGGAATTGCTCCACAACGCCTTTCTAATCCACGACGATGTGGAGGATGAAAGTTTTTTCAGAAGAAACAAACCCACTCTTCACCAGAGCACCAATGCCGCCATAGCAATCAATGTGGGTGATGCCTTGCAATTGCTGGGGTTGTCGCCCTTGATCAAAAACAGGCAGGTGTTGGGGGACCGTTTGGCAATGCAAGTATTTATGGAAATTCAACATATGGTAGCCGAATCTGTGGAAGGGCAAGCCATGGAACTGGGGTGGAGAAAAGACAACACGGCAAACCTAAAAGAAAGCGATTACCTCCGGATGATCCTTAAAAAAACCTGTTGGTACACCTGCATACATCCGCTTCGCATTGGTGCCATAATCGGTACCAAGGGAAAGATAAACCCCGAGAGGTTGGATCGGTTAGGATATTTTATGGGCACTTCCTTTCAGATTCAGGATGATGTACTCAATCTTATTGCCGATGGCGAAAAATACGGCAAAGAGATTGGCGGAGATATCCTCGAAGGAAAGCGCACCCTCATGTTGATCCACTTGATGGAGCATTGCAATTCTGAGGAACTGCAACGGATTTTACAATTCTATTCCGTCCCTATCTGGGAGCGGGATCCGGCGGAGGCAATGGAAATCCTGGAACTCATGCATTCACGTGGTTCCATTACCTACGCAAAGAACACCGCTCGATATTTGGTGGGCGGGGCTTTAAAGGAGTTCTATACCTTATTTTCCACCCTGCCCGATTCCGAGGACAAGAACTTGATTGAATCTATTATTCTCTACATGATCAACCGTGAATACTGATGGCATGCTGACGATCAAGCCCAAAATAGATTACGATTGCGATGTGCTCATCTCTGGGGGCGGTCCGGCGGGAAGCGCTTTGGCCTTTCACCTTGCCAAAAAGGGAATTCGGGTTATTGTGGTGGAAGCAGAAAAATTTCCGAGGGACAAGGTCTGTGGGGATGGCATTAGCCCAATCGCCCTGGCGGAACTCCATAAAATGGGCATCACCAAAACCCGAAAATTTGTCCGGGCCAACGAAGTAAAAAGGGTGGGCCTGTTTTTAAAAAACGACCAAGTATTCATCAATCTGTCCAAGCCTGAACATCTACAGCATCATGCCCGGATTATTCCCCGCATTGAGTTGGACAGCATGATCTATGAGGCTGCAAAAAAAGCAGGGGCAAGTTTTCAAGAGGAATCGCGCGTATTGAATTATAACATTACCCCCACGGCAGCTTGGGTCAGTGTAAAATGTGGCAAGCAGCAACGTCAAATAAAAACCAAGCTCGTGGTGGGTGCCGATGGAAGCAGATCGGCCATTGCGCGGCAAATGCGTGGAAGCAAACCTTCTGCGGATTACCAACTCTTGGGGCTGCGGG
>JBEBRF010000003.1:0-54863 GCA_040394975.1 Aequorivita soesokkakensis | reverse complement strand
TATTTTCAGTAGCCCAAGCAAACATAGATAAATCAACTGTTGGAGGGTTGTCATAACCATTTGATGGGTCAGCTATTTCACCATCAATAATTACGTTGGCCAAGGGGCCGTTGTCTGCCATATCTATTCGGGTGTTATATCCTAAAAGCGAAAGACCGGTAATGGTTGCGCCAGATTGTTTTTTGAATTGAAGTGCCGTACCGCCCACTGTTGAAACCGCGGTAAAGTTCACGACTTTGGGGTTCCTGTTATCGCCATCAGCCTCTATCGCTGTAGAAAATGCCTTTGTATGGCTTACATAGGTATTGGTGATGGTTCCGTTCCAGCCTTCTGTCCAATCTACTGAATCATCTTCGTTGTTTTCAAAATATAGGTTCGATGCTGAAACGGTTCCTCCGAAAAATTCAATTCCATCATCGGCACCATCAAGAACCGCCACGTTTGAAATCTGGGTTCCAGAACCAACAGCATAAAGAGTAAGGCCGTTATATTGTGAATCTGCATTTATTTGTGCTCCGGCACCACGAATAATCAAATAATTGATTTTTCCGGAATTATCCGCACTGTCGGTTCCTCCATAAATAAGGCCACCCACTTCGGCGGTAGCGTTTACCCCTTCAGTGGTGGGCGCTCTTCCGCAAAGCAATAAACCGCCCCAGTCTCCCGCTGCATTGTTTTCGGAACGCATAACCACCGGGTTTGAGGAGGTTCCCTGAATGTCTATTTTTCCACCTTGCTCTACGGCAATGTATCTATCCGTCCCCACTTGGGAAACAATCACGGTTCCGGCTGGAATGGTAAGGGTAGCTCCGTCTTTTACAAGATATGGTCCGGTGATAGCGTATTGAACGGAAGCATCCAAAATTCTGTCAGATTCCAACGCGCCGGAAAGCTCCGAGCCTTGGCCGCCCCCTCCATCGTCATCTGTTGAAAAGTCATCATCATTACTGCATGCGGTAATCATCAGTAAGCTTAGTACTGCAATTGCTGTTGCAAATTTTTTAAAGGTTTTCATCTTCATTTTATTTGTTTTTAATTGTGTTAGAAATTCATTTATTTAAAAGCTATAATTAAGGTTTAGGCCAAAACGGGCGCCCCGGGTATATGACAGCACCGTTTCTTCTGTTTCAATATTTGTGGTGCTTGGTTTAACTAATTGTGTTCTTTTTATTTCTGGGTTTAAAATATTTTTTCCAGAAATACCTATTTTGAAATTCTTGGTTATTTCTTGGTTAAGTATCAAATCCAATGAAACAAATCCTTTTTCAATAATGGCTTCGTTGTAGTTTATATCGCCCGAGGTCTGAAATTCGGGAGCTCCAAGCGCATAAATTCTATCGGATGCATAATTGCCCGAGAGGGTGGCCTCAAATGGATTTTCTTGGTTTGTTTTGAAATGAAGGGATCCGTTCAAAATCCAGTCTGAAGCACCTTGTAGTCCGGTTTCCGTCAGGTTTTTATATCTAAAGGTTCTTATGAAATTTCCTTCGTTGTCATAAACTTCCTTTAAATCCTGTTTGTGCCACATTCTTGAAGCATTCACGTTCAATTTTAAATTGGGCCTTTCGTCGCCGAAAATTAGGTTTATGCGGCCTTCCACTTCCAAACCATAAACTTCGGCCTCTTCCCCTGCATTGAAATATGAAAATACTCCCGCGGAACCTCTATCCTGAACTTTATTAATAGGGTCTTCAATTAATTTATAGAACCCGGTAAGTGAAAGCAATTGGTCATTTGAAGGAAAGAATTCCCATTTCAAATCGAAATTTCTATTTATGGAAGCTTCAATATCTGGATTGCCACGCGTTACCTGGCCCACTGGGGAAACGTATTCAAAAGGAGCAATTTCCTTGAACTCCGGCAGGGTGGTGGTGTAGCTATTTGCAAAACGGATGCTGTGTTTTTCATTCAAAGCATATTTTATGTTGAAAGAAGGGAACAATCTGCTGTATTCCTTATTGACGCCGCTCTTTCTCCCGGGAAAATTGTTCACGTTCCAAGCTACATCAATATTATCTTTTTGGAAACGAAGCCCTGCCTGTACTGTAATCTTGCCCGTAACACCTGTAAAGTTTGCATAGCCCGCAGCAGATTGAAGATCGCCGTTGTAAAAATCTGGCGGAAGTGATTTCCGCTGCAAAAGCCCATTGTTGAAATTTTGCTGCGTAAAGATTTCAGAAATTCCATCGATGGATGTTGGGTTTATGGCATTTGTTATGGTTTCTTCCACACCGAAGAACTGTGAGCCAAAATCGCGGGTTTTCTTTCTGTAATTTCCGCCAATATTTATATGGAAAAGATTTTCGTCTTCGTCAACGATTTTTATCAAATCGTTCAACCGGGCATTGTATTCAATATCTTCAATTTTCTGAAGACTCTTTCGTTGTTGAAACCCGCCGGTGCGGCCCAATTGTACAATTTCTTCATTGAAGTTTACCTCGTTTCGGATACGGTTTGGTTCGTCTGCGCTTAAGTAGTTGTATCCGGCAGCCCATTCCAGTTCATTTTTTTCACCAAATTTATGATCCCCGCTAAGCTGCGTAACCGAAAGCAGGGTCTTTTTAAGGTTTTGGTCGCGAATGAATTGCGAAAGCCCTTCATCGGGATGGGTTTCCTCAAAAATTATGGCCTCGCCGGAGCGCCCACCTTCAAACACTTCGTCTTCAATTTTATTGATTAAAAGGGTATTGAACCTAATATCGTTGGCATCGTTTACCCTAAACCGCGTATGGAACAGCCCCGAAGTGGCCACTTCCCTGTTCCACGTAATTGCGTCGGGGATTACATCGACCAAAAAGTTGGAGCGGTATTCCTTAAAGGCGCCTTCGTTGTATTCAAATTCCTCAGACTGTCCGGCGGTAAAAAGAACACTTACCCTTTCGCCAATTTTTGTTCCCGCACTAATGGAATAGGACCTGTTAATGGGGAAATCGACTAATTCGGGACTCCAGCTTTGGTCGGTAATGGCTTTATTTGTAGAAATGCTTTTTTTGTAAAAACCGAAAGAAACATCTTGATAGTTTGACGAAACCTTAAAGTTGCTGAAAACGCCATCGCTAATTACATTGGAGTTCACCGATGCGCCCGCGCTCACTGACAGCAAACTGTTGCCAGAAAGTTCTTTCGTATGGATATTGATGTTTCCCGAAGCTTGATCCGCAGAAATAGTTGGCGAAGTGGTTTTGCTAATATCCACACTTTCAATAAGTCGTGTGGGGAAAAGGTCCAGACTTATATTTTTTCTTTCAATATCATCTGAAGGAACGGGAAGCCCATTTAGGGTTGTGTATAAATATCTATCGCCTAAACCGCGCACAAAAACATCACCGCTGCCATCGGTTTTTGAAACGCCCGAAATTTTTGTGGTAGCTCCCGCGGCGTCAGAAACCCCGAGTTTCGACAATTGTTCGGCACCAATACTTTCTTTAATGGCGATCGCCTTTTTCTGTTCTAACATTAAAGCAATTTCACTTTCCCTGCGCACGGTAGTTTTAATTACAACTTCGTCCAGGTTGGCTGCGCTTGCGCCCATGGGTACATCAATATGTGTAACTTTGTCTGCAAGTACTTTAACATTGGGGATTTCAACCGTTTCATACCCCACAAAACTGTAAACTACGGTATAGGTGCCGGGCAGCACATTTTCAATGGCATAAAGGCCATCAATATCTGATGTAATTCCCTGTGTAGTGCCTTTTATGAATATATTTGCGAAAGGCAAGGGTTCATTGTTATAATCGGTATCGGTGAGTTTGCCCACAATGGATCCACTCTCCTGCGCGGCCATCGCAACCGCAATTAAGAGGAAAAAAAGGTTTAAAAAAGTTCTCATTTTTTGTCGTTTGATTTTATGGTGCAAAGAAACCGTGCTTATGTAAAGTCGGTGTTAATTAGTGATTACCAATTGGTCATTTTAGGGTTAGCCAAACGTTAAGCGGAAACCGAAGAAATATGCTTGCTTTACTTTTTGAAAATAGTATCTTGCTTCAAATTTTTGAAAATTATGATGCAATGGGAACAGTTGCTTTCGCTTCAGAAGAAAGGACATAGAACCAAAAAACTTAGGATCGATGAAAACGAAACCCGTTTAAGTTTCGAAGTGGATTACGACCGCGTTATTTTTTCATCGGCTTTCCGGAGTTTACAGGATAAAACGCAGGTCATCCCGTTTTCAAAGACATCATTTGTCCACACCCGATTGACGCACAGTTTGGAAGTTTCCGTAGTGGCCCGCTCTTTGGGAAGAATTGTTGGGAAGGAAATTTTAAAGAAACATCCACAATTGCAGCATGTGCACGGCTACCAGTTCAATGATTTTGGAGCTATCGTTGCCGCAGCCGCTTTGGCGCACGATATTGGCAATCCGCCATTTGGGCACAGTGGCGAAAAAGCCATCGGCGATTATTTTTTGAATGGAAACGGGAAGCGCTTCAAAGAAAAACTTACCGAAAAGGAATATCAGGATTTGGTGGATTTTGAAGGAAATGCAAACGGCTTCAAAATATTGACAGAATCCAAAAACGGGGTTGAAGGCGGATTGCGATTGACGTATGCAACTTTGGGCGCGTTTATGAAATACCCAAAACAATCGCTTCCGAAGAAACCAACAACGCACGTTGCCGATAAAAAATTCGGTGTTTTTCAAAGCGAACTCGAATTTTTCAGTGAAGTGGTCTCAGAGCTTGGGTTATTGAGCAATTCCAATCAGGGGTTCGCCCGCCACCCGCTTTCTTTCCTTGTTGAAGCCGCCGATGATATTTGTTATACCATCATAGATTTTGAAGACGGTATCAATCTTGGGTTGATTGAAGAGGAAATTGCCCTGGAATACCTTATAAAATTGGTTCACGAGAAGCTGCGCAAAGATGTGTATTCTAAATTAACCACCTCCCATGACAGGTTGGCCTATTTACGCGCGCTCGCCATTAACACCTTGATCGCGGAGGCTTCCCATATTTTTATCGCCAATGAGGAAGCTATTCTGAAAGGAACCTTTTCCACCGCGCTTTTGGATAAAAGCCCATTTCAGGCCCAAATTTCTGATATTATAAAAATAAGTATTGAAAAAATCTACCAAAGCAATGAGGTGAGGGAAAAGGAAATAGCAGGGTACACCATTTTGACCACGTTGCTGGATGTGTTCACAACGGCCAGTGAGAATCAATTTCACGGTAAGGCGAGGGAATATGACCGATTGTTGTTGCGCTTTTTGGGCAGTGAGCTTCCCGGGAAACCCTTGTCTGTCTATGAAGATGTCATGGAAAGCTGTAGCTATGTCTCAAGGTTGACTGATGGCAATGCGCTACAAATTTTTCAGAAGGTCAAAGGGAATTTATAGCGTTATCCCTGTGCGGATGCCGATGATATGTTAAAAATTGGAATTATATAGGGTTTATCTGCAATTTTATGATATTTTTATCAATTCTATTTTTGAAAATTTTTAATCTCAACCTTTTTGATCGAGCATTTTTAGATCTTAATTCACCTAAAACTTAATTTTTTATTATGAAAAAAATTCTTTACTTCATTATCATTCTTGCGGTAAATGTATCCTTTGCACAGGATTACAGCAGTGTGATAAAAACGTACCTTCAACAGAACCGCGCACAATATTCGCTTCAGCAACAGGATATTTCAGATATCTATATTGCGTCACAGGGGAATTCAAAAACCATGAAAGTCCTGAACGTGTACGTTGAACAACGGCACCAAGGGATTAAGGTTTTTAATTCCGTTTCTCCCTTCGTGTTAAAGGATGGTGCGGTAATTAGCGCCAAACTTGGTTTTACCGAAAATGCCGCATCAAAAGTAAACAGCACAACGCCCTCTATTTCTGCTGTAGGGGCAATTTCAAAAGCGGCCACCGCCCTTGGGCTCGATACCCCATCGAACCTTAATTTATTGGAAACGGTTTCAGATACCAAGTATATTTTTTCCAATGGCAACATTTCACTTGAAAACATTCCCGTAGAGCTTGTATATCAAAAAATGGATGAAACCGGCGCATTGAAACTTGCCTGGGATTTAAGCATCTATCTTATGGATGCTTCACATTATTACAGCGTTCGCATTGATGCTCAAACTGGAACCCTTTTAGAGTCTCATGACTGGGTGGTGAGCTGTAATTTTGATGGGGAGCATTCCCACACCAATACCGAAAGTTTGCTTTTTGCGCCCAATAAGGTTGACAATTTCAACCGTGCCTTGGGCGATGGTTCTTCCTATAGAGTTTTTGCTTTGCCATTGATCGCTCCCAACGATGGTGTGGACCAAATAGTTGTGGACCCGTCTGACCCTATTGCGTCACCTTTTGGATGGCATGATTGGGACGGTGCACCAGGCCCAGAATTCACCCAAACAAAAGGGAATAACGTTTTGGCTAACGAAGATAGAAACGGTAACAATGGAAATGGCGATATGGCTGAAGGCGGGCCAACCCTTACTTTTGACTTCCCCTATAACCTTCCACAAGTGCCCGTAAACTTTTTGGATGCCGCAATAACCAATTTGTTCTATATGAACAATATGATACATGATATTTTATACCATTATGGTTTTGATGAAGAAAGTGGAAACTTCCAAAAAAATAATTATGGCAACCCCGGAATCGGAAACGATTTCGTAGTGGCAGATGCACAAGATGGAAGCGGGATGAACAATGCCAACTTTTCTACCCCTCCCGATGGAGGTGCGCCAAGAATGCAAATGTATCTTTGGAGTGCACCCGGAAAAATCTTGGGAACCTTTCTTACCGTTAACAATGGTCCTCTTGCGGGCGTTTATTATGCAGCCGATTCAAATTTCGCACCGGCCTTGCCCGTTTCTCCAATAACTGCAGACCTCGAAGTTATAATTGATGACAGCGGCGATCCACATGATGGATGTAATAATATTACAAATGGAGCAGATTTGAATGGTAAAATTGTGGTTATACGAAGAGGAACCTGTGCATACAACATAAAAACCCTTGCGGCTCAAAACGCAGGCGCAGTTGCAGTCATAGTAGTGAACGATATTCCCGGAGATCCTCTTGCCATGGGCGGAAATGGCTCAGGAATTACAATTCCTGCAATCATGGTGTATCAATCAGATGGTGAAGCCTTAATCACTTCTATTTTAAATGGCGACACTATTAATGCTACATTAAAAGATGACGGTTCAGGAAATGACCCCTTCCAAAGAGATGGAGATCTTGACAACGTAATTATCGCCCACGAATATGGACACGGAGTTTCAAACCGTTTAACCGGAGGCCCCAGCCAATCCAACTGTCTTCAAAATGAAGAGCAAATGGGAGAAGGATGGAGCGATTATTTCGGGTTGATATTTACGATGAAGCCAGGAGATTCACGTTTCGATTACCGTGGAATAGGAACCTACGCACTTGGTGAAGGTAGGGGAGGAAGAGGTTTAAGAACCAAATATTACAACACCGATTTTGCAGTGAACGATTTTACATATAACAGCATAAAGACTCAAGCAGTACCTCACGGTGTTGGATCTGTATGGACCACCATGCTTTGGGATTTAACTTGGGATCTTATAGATCAATATGGTTTCGATCCAGACGTTCAAAATGGTACTGGCGGAAACAACATAGCCCTACAACTGGTTATGGATGGTATGAAACTTCAACCTTGTAGCCCAGGTTTTGTGAACGGGCGTGATGCCATTCTTGAAGCTGACCAATTGTTATACGGCGGCGCCAACAGATGCTTGATCTGGCGTGCTTTTGCCAGAAGAGGCCTTGGTGAAAACGCCCTGCAGGGAAGTAGCAATAGCCGCTCTGACGGTACGGAGAATTTTGATATTCCCGTGGGCTGTGAATTGGGTGTTTCTGACAATGACGGTAATGGAATCAATTTCATAATATATCCAAACCCTTCAAATGGAGAATTTAGTATTAAGTCCAGAATTGATGTTGGGGAAGCAACTGTCTCCATCTTTGATATGAATGGCAGAAAAGTGTTCAATCAAGTAATTGAATTACGCCAAAGCTCCACTATCAATGCATCCGGACTTACCTCAGGTATATACTTAATGCAGATTGACAGTGCAGACCATTCACAAACCACTAAATTGATCATCAACTAAGATCGAAATATTTCATAAATTTAAAAGAGGCTCTCAATGGGCCTCTTTTTTTATAAATGTTGCCTTAGCGCCCGATAGATTTTTTGAGAAGAAATCCCGGCAATATCCTGCAATTCTTCAATGGTTCCGTGTTCTGGGAAAACATCGGGAATCCCTATCATTTCCACCTTGTTTTTATAGCCATTGGAAACCGCAAACGCGGCAACGGCGTGTCCCAGCCCTCCCTTAATGGTGCCATCCTCAACTGTTATAAGGGTGTCATATTTTTTGAATGCAATATGCAGCAACGCCTCATCCAACGGTTTTAGAAAACGCATATCCACTAAACCTATTTTTTCATTTTGCTCACTCGTCATCCTTTCCATTGCTTCCAGAACATTCTCTAAAATTGTACCGATAGATAAAATGCATAGCTGCGTTCCTTCTTTTAAAACGGTGGCCTTGCCCATTTGTATCAAACCGAACGGTTTCTGCCATTCCAGTATTTTCCCCCTACCTCGCGGATATCGTATAAAGATGGGATCGTGCAGGCCTTGTGCTGCGGTGAACATAATATTGCGCAATTCTATTTCACTGCGGGGCGCAAAAATGATAAGGTTTGGAATGCAGTTTAAATAAGCCAAATCAAAAATACCGTGGTGTGTGGCTCCATCTTCACCCACAATTCCGGCCCGATCCAAACAGAAAATCACCGGAATCCGCTGAATGCATATATCGTGGATTACCTGATCATAGGCGCGTTGTAAAAAGGTGGAATAAATATTGCAAAAAACCATAAATCCCTGTGTTGCCAAACCTGCGGCAAAGGTTACTGCGTGTTGTTCGGCAATCCCAACATCAAAGGCCCTTTCGGGATAGGCTTCCATCATATATTTGAGGGAGCTGCCCGTTGGCATTGCAGGGGTGATGCCAATAACCTTTTCATTTTCTGAAGCCAGTTCAATTAGGGTCAATCCAAAAACGTCCTGAAATTTGGGTGGAAGTTTCTCGAGGCTTTTTGGTGCCAAATCGCCCGTAAGTGCGTCAAATTTCCCCGGGGCGTGATAAACTATCTGGTTCTCTTCGGCTTGCCGTAGTCCTTTGCCCTTGGTGGTTATTACATGCAGCACCTTGGGCCCGCTAACATTTTTAAGCCGTTGCAGCTCTGAAATCACTAATTCCAAATTATGTCCATCAATGGGCCCGGAATAGTTAAAGTTTAAGGCCTCAAAAATATTGTCGGCATCTTTGGCGGCGGCGCCTTTCACCTTTGTGAAATATTCCTTCAATGCCCCCACGCTGGGATCAATGCCAATGGCATTGTCATTTAATATCACGAGAAGGTTAGTATCCGTTACCCCTGCGTGGTTCAATGCTTCAAAGGCCATCCCGCTGGCAATGGAGGCGTCGCCCACCACGGCCATGTGTTGTTTTTCTAAATCACCCTTTAGCTTGGAGGCGATCGCCATTCCCAGGGCGGCGGAAATTGCCGTACTGCTGTGGCCTACGCCAAAAGTATCATATTCACTTTCATTGCGTTTCGGAAAACCGCTGATGCCGCCCAGTTGTCTATTGGTGTGGAAAATCTCTTTCCTACCTGTCAAAATTTTATGTCCGTAGGCTTGGTGGCCCACATCCCAGACCAAGATATCCTCTGGGGTGTTGAACACATAATGGAGCGCGATGGTAAGTTCAACCACCCCAAGGCTGGCGCCCAAATGCCCTTCTTTTGCAGCGACTATGTTTATTATGAATTCACGGAGTTCCTGCGCCAATTGTGGCAGTTTTTCCTTCGGGATTTTTCGAAGGTCTTTGGGGAATTTTATGGTATTTAAGATGTTTTTTGGCACGGCATAAAGATAAAGCTTGAAATTGTATATTTGAGTTTATGAAGTTTATAAGTTTAGAGAGTTTAGTTTTATGGTTTATAATTAACATATGATTTTATGAAAACTTATGCTTTTGAAAAATTACAGGTGTGGCAGAAATCAAGGATATAAAGATAAGGCCAGATTTACAGAAATAGCCTATGGTTCAGTTTTAGAACTCCTGAATCAAGTAATTCTCTCAAACGATTTGGAATATATTTCCGAGCAGAATTATTTATCTATTAGGGAATCAATTTCAGAAATGACCTACATGCTGGACGGGCTTTATAATCACAGATAAACAATAGCTAATTTTTTTTTCTAAACATTAAACTTCTAAACCGCCTAAACTTTACATTTTGATAAATCCCTACGACGATCAATATTTTATGAAACGCGCCCTGCAAGAGGCAGAAACGGCCTATGAAAAAGGTGAAATACCTATTGGGGCAGTAATTGTGGTTAACAACCAAATAATTGCGCGTTCCCATAACCTTACCGAAACCTTGAATGACGTAACCGCCCACGCCGAAATGCAGGCCATTACGGCAGCTGCGAATTATTTGGGCGGGAAATATTTGATTGATTGTACGCTGTATGTAACCATTGAACCCTGCCAGATGTGTGCCGGAGCTTTGTATTGGAGCCAAATTCCCAAAGTAATTTATGGCGCGCGGGATGAACACCGGGGCTGCATTGCCTTAAAAACCAAGCTGCACCCAAAAACGGTTATGAGTGGGGGCGTAATGGCAGAGGAGGCATCACGCCTGCTTAAAAGGTTTTTTATCGAGAAAAGGAATTTAAATTAACAAAAAAAGCCTTTCCATTTTGAAAGGCTTTTGATGTCCATAAACTATATTTTTTAGTCGTGGATTACGCGAACTTGAGCCGCAACACGTCCTTTTCTTCCCTCCTCTTCAACATATTCTACTTTGTCGCCTTCATTAAGGGCTTCGCCGTTTAACCCGGTTACGTGTACAAAGATGTCTTTGCCGGTTTCGTCATTGGTAATAAAACCAAACCCTTTAGATTCATTGAAAAACTTTACTGTTCCTTCCATTTTAAATAAAAAATAAATTAATACTATTACAAATGTATAATAATTCTGATTTCAAATGTTAAAGAAATCAAAATTTTTTAAAAAATCTGTAGAACGTTATTTTTCATTTTTTCGATACTCATGCATTTTTTGAATGTTTTCCTTTGTAAGCAAATAGTCCTCTATATTTCGGCTTTTCCATCGATGGTAGATGAAAAGCGGCATCAAGACAAAAATACCGACCATTAAAGTGAGGCCGATAATCAAATTGCCCGTGGCGGGATCTTGGGGTTTTACATAGAAGCCTACTCCCAAGGCTATGAGTATTGCAACAAAAAGTATGGACAAGAAATATTTCATAGTTATTTATTTTTTAATTAAAATCTGCACTTCCTTATTTCCCTGCCAAATCTATCAATTTTCTTCGGTATGCCGTCAGCAGTTTAGACTTTGATACAAAACCGTAATATTGGCCTTCCTTGATAACGGGCAGATTCCAGGCGCCCGTGTCCTGGAATTTTTTCATTACTTCGGTCATTTTATCGACTTCAAAATTAATGATACTTGGCGGACTGAGCATAAGTTCATTTGCGCGCATCACTGCATATAGGTTTTGGTCAAACATTACCGGGCGCAAATCGTCCAACAGGATAATGCCTTCGAGGGAATTCGTCTCTTTGTTCAACACGGGAAATAGATTTCTTTTTGATTTTATCACTGCTTCGTTTACAATTTGCCCTAAGGTCATTTCGGGATAGATAGGGACAAAATCGCGCTCCACAACGGTGGTGATGTCCATTAATGTAAGCACAGCGTGATCTTTGTTATGGGTAATGAGATCACCTTTTCTTCCCAATTCCATAGCATAGACCGAATGTGGCACGAAATATTTGGTAAGCGAAAAAGATATGGCTGCCGTAACCATTAAGGGAATAAACAGTTCATAGCCGCCGGTTACTTCGGCAATAAGGAAAATGGCGGTCAATGGGGCGTGAAGTACTCCAGCCATAAGGCCGGTCATTCCCACGAGTGTGAAATTGCTTTCTGAAACGGGATGGCCCAGAATGCCGATGTTGTTGAGAATTTTGGCAAAACAGTTTCCCATTATACTTCCCATAAAAAGCGTGGGGGCAAAGATTCCGCCCACGCCACCGGCGCCGAACGTAAGCGCACTGGCTATAATTTTAAAGACCACTAACCCTGCCAAAAGCATGATTACCGTCCAAATGTTGGAAAGGTCGAGATTGAAAAAATTGTTTTCCAATGCGGCCTTCGGGTTGCCCTGCACCAAATTGTTTATTACGTCAAAACCCTCGCCGTATAATGGAGGAATAAAATACACCATAATTCCCAAGCCAATTCCGCCCAGCAGAAGCCGTTTGGTGGGGCTTCCAATTTTTTCGAAAAAATCCTGAATGGTCGAGTACATCTTTGTGTAATAAACTGAAACGAGCGCAGCCACCAATCCCAATAATACATAAAAAGGAATGTCATTGATTTCAAACTTTTCGGTGATCTTAAAGGGCAAAAGAATATCTGTGCCCAAAAAGAAATAGGAAGTGGTAATTGCAGAAACCGATGCCAAAAGTAGCGGCACCATGGATGCCAGGGTTAAATCAAGACTAAAGACCTCCACGGCAAAAATTATGGCAGCAATGGGAGCTTTAAAAATGGCAGACATGGCGCCGGCTCCCGCACATCCAATCAACAACGTTCGAGAGGATTGGTTCATATGGAAAAACCTGGAAAGATTGGAGCTCAACGCGGCCCCCGTTGCAACCGTAGGACCTTCTAACCCCACGGAACCGCCAAATCCTACCGTAATTGGCGCCGTTATCAAGCTTCCGAACATTTGAAAGGGGCGCATAAATCCTTTTCGTTTTGAAATAGCGTACAGAGTGGAGGGTATTCCGTGGCTCACTTTATGGCGAATTATAAAGCGCATGGTCACCATCACCAAAGTGAGCCCTATAAGCGGAAAAATGAAATAGAATGCCGTTTGATAATGGGCAATTAAATTTCCTTCTAAAAGATATTGAATTAAATGAGTGAAGTTTTTAAGAATTACGGCGCCAGTTCCGGCGAGCAGCCCCACAATTATACTCAGTATAAGCACGAACTGTTTATGGGAGATGTATTTTATCCTCCAAATCAGGAAGCGGGTGAGTAACGTTCTTTTTTGTGTCGGCATCTTTAAATCTATAAAAAAATCCCGCGTTAGCAGGACTTTTTTTAGGATTTTATCCCAACCTTTAAGTGAAGTTCCTCCAATTGTTTTTCGTCAATTTGCGCGGGCGCATCAATCATCACATCGCGACCGGAATTGTTTTTTGGGAAGGCGATGAAATCGCGGATGGTTTCCTGTCCGCCCAAAATGGCAACAAGTCTATCCAACCCAAAAGCAATGCCGCCGTGCGGGGGCGCGCCGTATTGGAACGCATCCATCAAAAAGCCGAACTGTGCTTTTGCTTCCTCGGGCGTAAAACCTAAATAATCGAACATTAACGCCTGTGTTTTTTTATCGTGGATTCTAATTGAGCCTCCGCCAATTTCATTTCCGTTTAAAACCAAATCATAGGCATTTGCTTTTACTTCACCCGGGTTTGTGGCTAAAAGTTCAAGCTGCCCAGGTTTTGGGGAAGTGAACGGGTGGTGCATCGCGTGGTAGCGGTCTGTTTCCTCGTCCCATTCCAAAAGCGGGAAATCCACCACCCAAAGTGGTGCGAATTCAGTATTTTTTCTTAAACCTAATTGCTCAGCCAAATGCATTCTTAAAGCACTCAATTGTGTTCTCGTTTTGTTTTTCTGCCCAGCCATTATCAGCATTAAATCGCCAGGTTTTGAATTGCATTTTTCCGCCCAGTTTTTCAATGTTTCTTCCGAGAAAAATTTATCGATGGAAGATTTTAAAGTGCCATCCGTATTGTATTTTACCCAAATCAATCCGGTAGCTCCAATTTGCGGACGTTTCACCCAATCTACCAAAGCATCAATTTGCTTTCGCGAATATTCGGCAGCTCCTTCAACATTTATGGCAACCACCAATTCGGCATTGTCAAAAACAGGGAAACCTTTCGGCTCAAAAGTTCCCCCTTCGGGGGTTAGGGGGCTTGGTTTTAGGGAGCAAAACTCCATTCCGAAACGGATGTCCGGCTTGTCATTTCCGTATTTTTCCATCGCTTCGTCATACGTCATTCTTGGAAATTCTGCAATTTCAACTCCGTTGATTTCTTTCAGCAAATGTTTTGTCAAACCTTCAAAAGCGTTCAGAATATCTTCCTGTTCCACGAAGGCCATTTCGCAGTCTATTTGTGTGAATTCCGGCTGGCGGTCCGCACGCAAATCCTCATCGCGAAAGCATTTCACTATTTGGAAATATTTGTCCATTCCGCCCACCATCAACAATTGCTTAAATGTTTGCGGGCTCTGCGGAAGCGCATAAAACTGCCCTTCGTTCATTCGGGAAGGAACCACGAAATCGCGCGCCCCTTCGGGAGTTGACTTGATTAAATACGGAGTTTCCACTTCAATAAATCCTTCCTTTGAAAGGTAATTGCGGACCGCCATCGCAACCTTTGAACGGAAAATAAGATTTTCACGAACGGGTTTTCTGCGAATGTCGAGGTAACGGTATTTCATTCGCAAATCCTCGCCGCCGTCGGTTTCGTCCTCAATGGTGAAAGGAGGGGTGATTGATTCGTTCAAAATATTCAATTCAGAAACCAAAATTTCAACATCGCCAGTTGGCATATTTGGGTTTTTGGATTCGCGCTCAATTACGGTCCCGGTTACTTGGATTACGAATTCGCGGCCCAGTTTTGTGGCTTTTTCAATTACTTCCTTTGAAGTCCGTTCCTCATCAAAAATAAGTTGGGTGATGCCGTAGCGGTCGCGCAGGTCCACCCACACCATAAAACCTTTGTTACGGGTTTTTTGTACCCATCCCGAAAGGGTTACTTCTTTATTGACATCTGCCGCGCGAAGCTGGCCGTTATTGTGCGTTCTGTACATTTTATTCTGAAAAAAATTGAGTGGGCAAATTTAATGAGTAATTAATGAACGGCGGTGGTTTTGAAGAAATTATTGTAAAATAGGCCTTTAATTGAAGTATAAAAAAACCCTTTCGTTTTAGGAAAGGGTTTTGGTTATCTAAATTTTTTGGCCCAAATTTATTCTTCTATCTTGTGAATGTTTGCTGTTTCATTATTTTCTTTTGAAAACTTTCGTTTGAACCAATGCTTGGTTTGATAGGCAAATAAATACATTGATGGCACAACCAACAAAGTAAGAAAAGTAGCCACAATTAGCCCGAAAATCATGGTCCAGGCCAACGGCCCCCAAAATGCTACGTTGTCGCCACCAATGTGGATGTCCGGCGAAAAGGATGAAAACAATCCCGGAAAATCAATATTGAAACCGATGGCCAAGGGAAACAGCCCGAGAATTGCCGCCATTGCCGTGAGGATTACGGGGGTCATCCGGGTCCGGCCACCGTCAATTACGGCTTCGCGCACGGGAACTCCGGCTTCGCGTTGTTGGTCTATAAACTCGATTATCAAGATTCCGTTTCGGATTACGATTCCCGCAAGGGCAAACATTCCCACCCCGGTCATTACAATGGAAACCTTCATTCCCGTAATGCCAAAGCCAAGGAAAATTCCTATTAAGCTAAAGATTACGGTGGTAAAAATAAGAAGCGGTTTAATGGCGGAATTGAACTGGATTACCATAATCATAAACATAAGAATGAGCGCTCCCAAAAATGCGATGCTCAGGAAACTGCTGGTTTCTTCCTGCTGTTCCTGCTCGCCTCCCAGTTTTATTTCATAACCGCTGGGCAAGTCCATACCGTTGATTATTTTTTGGATTTCGGCATTTATTGAGGCGGGACTCTCGGCAGCCGCAACATTGGATGTGAGGGATACAACACGTTTTTGGTCTATCCGGTTTATGGAACTATAGGCTTGGTCAAAACGCAATTCGGCAACACTTCCAATTGGCAATTGCCTGTATTGTCCCGACGCCATATCCATATATGCTATTTCGAGGCCCAAGAGTTGCTGTGGCCGTAACCGATCCTGTTCTTGCAAACGGATCCTAATATCCACATCTTCATTGGCGGCCCTGTATTTTGAAATGTCCTTTCCAAAAAGGGCAGACCTGAGGTTCATCCCAATCTGTGCCATTGAAATGCCTTCAAACTGTGCTTTTTCCTCATCAATATCAACTATGATTTCTGGTTTTGTAAGCTCGAGGTCACTTTTAAGATCCTCAATTCCGGTAATGTTGGCTTCCGTTATTTTCTTCCGAAGGGCTGCTTCCACTTTTTGGAGCTCCATAAAATCATCACCGCTTATTCGGATATCAACCGCAGCTCCGGTGGGCGGGCCGCTGGCTTCCTTGTCCACCGTTAGGGTTCCCCCGGCTATTCCTCCTGCAAACATTTTTCTGAATTCGTCCAATAAATCCTGGGTATTTCCGGTTCGCTTGCCATATTCCACAAAGTTGACGGTAATTCTTCCTTTATGCGGAGTAGCGGTAAAATCGGGATTTTCTGGGTTACTGGCGTTGATGCCAATATTTGTAACTACCGATTTTACATCCGGGTTGTTTTCTCCCAAGACATTATAAACTTTTTCTTCAATATTTTTTGCCACTTCATTAGTAACCTTGGCATCGGTGCCCTGTGGCAGTTCCAAATAAATAAAGATTTGGTTGGGGTCTGCGGAAGGGAAAAAATCTACGACAGGCTTTGTTAAGGTGAAAAAAATACCGCTTAAAATAAGTAACAGAAACGTGGAAACCAAAACAATAATGGGTCGGGAACCTTTTGTAAAGGCCGTAACCACCCTGGAATATGAATTGACCACCTTGGGCCAATACTTCTCTTGAAAACTCAATACTAATGGGTTCAGGAAATAATGATTAATTGCGGCAAGAATGGCAATGAAAATCATAAGATTTCCGAAGCCGGGATTTCCGGTTATATGGCCAATGATACCCACAAACACAAAAATGGCCATTATAATGAACAATGATTTGCGGCTGGGTTTTAAAAGGTGCTCGTTCTTTTTCATAAAAGAAACGGCAAAAACGGGGTTCATAACAAAGGCCACCAAAAGCGAAGCGCCCAAGGTAACTATCAATGTTGCCGGGAGATAATACATAAAATTCCCGACTATCCCGGGCCAAAAAAGCAATGGGATGAAAGGGCCGAGGGTGGTAAGGGTTCCTGCCAAAACGGGAACAAAAATCTCACCGGCGCCGTAGCTTGCGGATTTTTCTATGTTGAAATCGTATTTGTGGAAAATTCGGTGGGTGTTTTCAATTACCACTATGGCATCGTCCACAATAATTCCCAGCGCCAATAGGAATGAAAAGAGTACGATCACGTTCAGGGTAAACCCCATGGACGGCAAAATCATAAAGGCAATGAGTGCAGATAAAGGCCCAGCCAAGGCCACAAAAAATGCACTTTTTAGACCCATAAAAAACATTAGGATAGTCAAAACCAATACGAAACCAATAATTACGGTATTGAAAAGTTCGTTCAAATTGGTGCGTGTGCCGTCGCTCATATCGCCGGTTATGGTATAATTCAATGCTTCGGGGAATTTGTTTTCCTCAAAATCATCCAATATAATTTTGATGGCATCGGATGCGGCGAGTAGGTTTTCGCCCGAACGCTTTATAACATCCAGCGTTATTACGGGTTTTCCGTTCAAACGGGCATAATCCTTTTTCTCTTCATAACTATCTTCCACCGAGGCGATATCCCTAAGATATGCCGAAACACCTCGGGAATTCCTAACGAGGATATTTTCAATATCAGACATGTCATCAAACTGTCCGGCAACGCGCATATTCCGGTTGAATTGGTCCACTTCAATCTCACCGCTTGATATGTTTACGTTGGACTGCGCCACGGCCTGTTCAATATCTGTAAAAGTGATGCCGGCTGCTTGCATTTTGTAGAGATCCACATCAATTTGCACTTCGCGGACGAGGCCGCCTATTATATCCACTCGGGTAATTTCTGGTAGGGTTTCAATTTTTTCTTCCAATTCATCCGCGAAATTTTGGATTTTGTCCAATGGCAGATTTCCGTACAGGTTGATGTTCATAATAGGAAATTCGGAAAAGTCGAATTCCTGTACCTCGGGATCCTCATCCAAATCTGAAGGAAGATCGGTTTTAGCTTTATCTACGGCTTCCTGCACTTCGCGTTTGGCTTTATCTACGTCCATATCGGTTGTAAATTCCGCCGTAACAATTGAAACGTCTGAAATGGATTTGCTTTTTAATTCCTTCAACCCATTGATGGCCTTTAGCTGTTTTTCAAGTGGTTTTGTAATAAGGTTTTCAATATCGATGGGGGTCGCGCCGGGATAAATGGTGGTAATGGAAATTGTGGGCACCACAATATCCGGAAACTGTTCCTTGGGCATTCCCGAAAACGCTACATACCCTGCCAACGCAAGGGTAGCGGTCATAACGTACACAGCGGTGCGGTTTTTAATGCACCAATCTGTAAACTTTAGGGATTTGAATTTTTCTTGCATGAAGATATTCTTAGTTGGTTATTGGGTAATGATTTTATGAAAAAACTACTGATTGGTAATTTCAATTAAAATTTCACTTGCTGTCCTTCGGCCAAATTTGAAAAACCAAGGGTGATAATGGTGGCATCTGCGGGCAAACCTGAAATAATCTCCGTTTTTCCGCCGTATTGCAGGCCAATTTCCACGTCATAGCGGATCACTTCATAACCTTCTTCAGCTTTTTTCACACCCATTAAATAGTATTTTCTGTTTCCATCGGAATTTTTCAGCAATACGTTGCTGGGCACTACCATTGCTTCTTCGGCGGTGTAATTATTGATTTCCAATTTTGCAGCCATATTGGGTTTTAACCGTTGGGTTTTCCCGAGCAATTTTACTTCAATGGCAATGGTGCGCGATTGGGGATCTATTGCCTGGCTTACAAAACTGATTTTTTCCACGATGGTGTCATTGAGGTCCGGAAGGAAAATCTTTACTTCATCGCCCACTTTCACAAAGGCTGCGTAGCGATCGGCCAAGGTGGCCTCCACTTTCAATTCGCCCATATTCACTACACGGATTCCATTGATGCCGGGGCTTGCCATTTCACCCAGCTTTAAATTCACTTGGTCCACGGTTCCGCTCACGGGGGCTACAATTTTGCTGTTTGCAATTTGCGCTTTTATGGCATCCATTTGTGCCATCAGGCTTTTTTTGTTTGCTTCCGCCTGCAGCAGTTGCATCTCACTCCCAATTTTCTGTTCCCAAAGGCGGGCAGTACGTTCATAAGTAGTTTCTGCCAAAATATAGGAAGAGTTTACCTGCTGCAACTGGCTTTGCAGCGCCGAAGCGTCCATGGTAGCCATAAGCTGGCCTTGGCGTACACGGTCGCCTTCCGCTACCAAAACCTTTGTAATGACTCCCGGAATTTTTGGGCTAACCATGATATTTTCCTCGCTGCTGATGGAACCTTGTGTGGCCACATAATTTTGAAAACGTTGTGGGCGTATGGTGTCAACTTCCACCAAAATACTGTTGCCCTGTGACGTTGTGTCCAGTTTGCCTATCTCGGTATCGAGTAACGCTACCTGCGATTTCAACTTATCTATTTCTTGTGAAAGTTCTGCTTTTTTCGCCCTCATTTCCGAAAGATTGCCGCCCGAAATTACAGATTCAGTGGTTTTTTCGCCCTTTCCGCAGGCCGAAAGGATAATAGCGGTGAAGAGTGCTAAAGTTATATTTTTCATTTTTTTGAAGTGGTTTTTAGTTGGGTTTTTTAATTTATGTTTAGAATGCTTTCAAGCGCAGCCTTTTGGTTTATCACGTTCAGCATCGCCTGAAAATATTGCTGTTGGGCCGTGTACAGTTGGGTTTGGGCTTGGCGCAATTCAAAACTGGACGAGAGCCCTTCGGTAAACTTTATTTGGTTTTTGTTTTCAACACGCTCTGCGAGGGCAAGGTTTTTCTTCGAATTTTCATAATTATTGATCGCAAAAAGGTAGTTGCTTTGCGCGGTGGTCAAGTCCAGTTTTATTTGCTGTTTTGTCCGTTCCAGATCGGTTTTGGCTTGGTCCAATGCAATTTTTGTTCTTTGGGAAGCCGCACTGCGCTGCCCACTGCTGAAAATAGGAATGTTCAAACTAACGCCCAAAAGCGAGGATTGATACCAAGTTTGATCGCCGTTGAAGAAACTGAAATCCTCACTATTGGCAGAAGTGCCATAATTTACAAAGGCGGAAAGTCTTGGCAACGCCTTGCTTTTTTCCAAACGGTTTTCAAAATAGCGTTGTTGCACAAAGTTGTATCCAATTTTATAATCTACGTTGTTTTCAATATTGAGCGAAGCATCCAAAAGCGAAAGACTAATGTTTTCCTGGGCCAGTTCATCAAGATTTGCGGTTAAAATTACCGTTGCTTCCACGTCAATTCCGAGTGCCAGATTGAACATTTGCTTTGCAATGGCCTGTGTTCTGCGGGCATTGTTGAGCTGGGTGTCAATATCCAGCAATGTGATTTCAAGCTGTTCCACATTTTCTTCTTCGGTGAGGCCGTTTTCAAAAATCTTTCGGGTTTCGTAAAGATTTTTTTCAAGATTGGCTTTGTTTTTTTCAAAAATATCAATCAATTCCTGCGATAATAAAACACTTCCATAGGCATTGATAACGCCTTTTCTCACTTCCTGCCTCGTTTTTTCATTGAAATTTTCCGAATAGCTTAAAAATGCCTTTGCGGCTTTCAAACCAACGAGATAACTTCCGTCAAAAATCAATTGGTTCAACGTTGCAACTGCGTTGAGATTCTGTTTTGTGCCGAAGACAACCGGAAGGAAAGTCCCGGGCGCGCCACCGCCAAATTCAGCGGGAATAAGCATTACGGGCTGTTTCAAATTGTTGTTATATGAAACATTTCCATTAATCTGCGGCAGGCCCATTGCTGTGGTTTCCCATTTTTGTTTTATGGCTTTTGCAATATCGCGCCGGGCGTTTATGGAAGCGTAATTGCTGTCCAGCGCAAAGGTTATGGCCTCTTCCAAAGTGAATGTGTGATGTTTCTGCTGTTGCGGAAAACCTATAGCCGTGAATAACAGAAAACTGAAAGTGCAGAGTTTTTTAATCATTGGTGTGTTGCTCTTTGATGAATTTTTTTAGTGTGAGAAAACCTTGCGGAGTTACAATTCCCCTTAGGTGATATTCAAGATATTCCTCGGTAAGAAACGTGGTTGAAAACTTTTTGATGGGGAAAAGATTATGGTCTTTGATGCCGTGAATCCCCAGAAAATAAAGGCGCGCAATAAAGTCAGTGTCTAAATTGTTTCGGTAAAGCCCTTGTTCAATTCCCCGGCGAAGGTTGGTTCGGGTGCATTCCATCATCTTTTGAAAATGGCCACCTTTGATGCCTTCATAAATTTCGGGGTAATATTTCTGCAGTTGATATTGGGGCGAAGATTGTTCGGCCTCAATTGTGCCCATTACAAATTTCTTGATTTCGAATAATTCCTCAATTGGGTTTTGTTCCTGCGAGCATATTTCGTCAATCCCAGTAGTAATGTTGTGCAAGACCGAACAACTGCATTCTTTTACCAAAGCGGTCTTGTTTTTAAAATGTGTATAAATGGTTTTTTTGGAAATGGCCATTTCATTGGCAATATTATCCATTGTAACGCTTTTGAAGCCGTGTTTCAAAAATAGGTTTGTGGCGTTTTGAATAATTTTTTCTTTCATAATAGGGCGCAAAGATAAATTTCGGAAACTATTTAAGCAAGAAAAGTTTCCGCCGTTACATGCACGTTAAGACAAATTTAACGAACGCATTAATTTGCCGTATAGATGGGGGCCTTTTGCGCTGCTTGTTTTACTTTAGCGGAAAATTAAAATTCATGGAAATCCTCAAAAAATACAATGGCACGCTTGAGCAATATCTCACCCAGGCCATTGCCCATAAAGAACCAAGCCAGTTATATGAACCTATAAACTACATTTTGTCATTGGGTGGAAAACGAATTCGCCCGACGCTCACAATGATGGTGTGTGATTTTTTTGGGACGGATTTCCACAAGGCCATCAACGCTTCGCTGGCCGTAGAACTGTTCCATAATTTTTCGCTCATACACGATGATATTATGGACAATGCTCCCTTGCGAAGGGGGAAAAAAACTGTCCATGAAAAATGGGATGTGAACACCGCGATACTTTCGGGTGATGCTATGCTGATTTTGGCCTATCAGTTTTTTGAAAGTTACGGCCCCGTGATGTTTCAGGAACTCGCGAAACTTTTTAGCGAAACAGCTTTGAAGGTATGTGAGGGCCAGCAACACGACATGGATTTTGAGACCCGCGACGATGTTTCGCTTCCAGAATATATAGAAATGATTGACAACAAAACGGCCGTGCTGGTTGGTGCGGCAATGAAAATGGGAGCTATCGTGGCCGGTACTACATTACAGGACAAGACGGGAATTTATGAATTTGGCAGGAATCTGGGAATTGCATTCCAATTGCAGGATGACTATCTGGATGTTTTTGGTGATCCGGAAACTTTCGGAAAACAGGTGGGCGGTGATATTATTTCGAACAAGAAAACGATACTGTATTTGTTCGCCATAGCCCAAGGAACTTCAGCACAAGCGGAAGAGTTGGAACATTTGTTCAGCATAAACCCCAAAGACCCACAGGATAAGATAACTACGGTGCGCGAAATCTATGAATCCACAGGTGCCGCTCTTGCCACCAAAAAGGAGATTGAGAAATACAGTGCATTGGCATTTTCAATACTGCCAACGCTAAATCTGCCCGAAGAAAAAAGAGAACTTCTGCGTGAATTTGGAATAAGGTTGATGCAGCGAAAAGTATAGACCGGATGGCAGCAATTTCCCTTTTCATTCTCCCAAAGCAATTGGGAATACTTTAAGATTAAGCGCCACATAAATATGAGCGAACCCTTCAACTGGTTCAGGTAAATATTGTATTTTTGTAGCGTTTTATAAAAAAGACCCCTTTGTATATTTAACATGGATAAATTTTCATTCTTAAACGCGATTCATCCTTCCCAAATCGCCGAGCTTTACGAAAAATATTTGCACTATCCAGATAGCCTGGAACCAAGCTGGCGGGCGTTTTTCCAAGGCTTCGACTTTGGATCGGAAAACACTGCACAGGAATTCTTCGGACCAAACGAAGCTGAAGCTGCTCCACACTATGCCGAAGGCGCCAACTGTGAGGACGTTATTAAGGAATTTCAAGTAATAAAATTAATTGACGGATATAGAACCCGGGGCCACTTGTTCACCAAAACCAACCCAGTTCGCGAACGCCGTAAATATACCCCGACCTTGGCCATTGAAAATTTTGGTCTTTCACAGCACGACCTAAAGGCCACCTTCAGGGCAGGGGAAATCATCGGCATTGGCGAAACCACCCTCGAGGAAATCATAAAACACCTTGAAAGCATTTATTGTGATTCCATTGGCATTGAATATATGTATATACGCAAGCCGGATGAAATACAGTGGATCCAGCAAAAGCTTAACGTGAACGATAACCAGCCCAATTTTTCCACCGAACATAAAAAGCACATTCTTAAAAAACTCAGTGAGGCGGTGGTTTTTGAAAGCTTTCTGCACACCAAATATGTAGGCCAGAAACGCTTTTCATTAGAAGGCGGCGAAAGCCTGATTCCCGCGCTGGACACCTTAATTGAAAATGCCGCAGAAAAAGGCGTAAAGGAATTTGTAATGGGAATGGCGCACCGAGGGCGGCTAAGTACGCTCACCAATATTTTTGGGAAAAGCGCAAAGGATATTTTCAGTGAGTTCGACGGGAAGGATTATGCACAGGACGTCTTTGATGGCGACGTGAAATATCACTTAGGATGGACCTCCAAAAGAAAAACCGAATCTGGAAAGGAAATAAACCTGAACATTGCGCCCAACCCGTCCCATTTAGAAACAGTGGGAGCCGTAGTTGAAGGCATTACCAGAGCCAAACAAGATGACCACCACAAAGACGAACCCAATAAAGTGTTGCCAATAATTGTTCATGGCGATGCGGCAATTGCAGGGCAGGGCATTGTTTATGAAATAGTACAAATGGCACAACTGGACGGCTATAAAACCCAGGGAACCATTCATATTGTCGTGAACAACCAAATCGGTTTCACCACAAACTACTTAGATGCCAGATCGTCAATATATTGTACAGATGTTGGCAAGGTCACACTTTCCCCAATTCTTCACGTAAATTCAGACGACGTTGAAGCGGTAGTGCACGCCATGCTCTTCGCACTGGATTTTAGAATGGAATTTGGCCGCGATGTTTTCATTGACCTATTGGGCTATAGAAAATATGGGCACAACGAAGGTGACGAGCCAAGATTTACCCAGCCCAAACTTTATAAAGCTATCGCCCGCCATGACAACCCGAGTGATATTTATGCAAAAAAACTGATAGCCCAGGGCGTCATTGATAAAGACTACATCGATACACTGGAAGAACACTATAAAAATAAACTGGAAGAAAACCTTCAAGACTCCAAAAAGGAAAGCACCACCACCATCACTCCTTTTATGCAGGACGAATGGGAAGGCTATGACTATGCCGAGGAAGACAAAATGATGGAGGCTGCAGACACAACTTTTGATTTAAAAAAACTGGACGAAATAGCACAGGCCATTACCAAATTGCCCGAAGACAAAAAGTTTCTGAAAAAAATAGCCAAGCTCATCGAGGCCCGGCACACCATGTATTTCGAGACCAACAAACTGGATTGGGCCATGGGCGAGCTATTGGCCTACGGATCACTCTTGAGTGAGGGACATGATGTTCGCATGAGCGGCCAGGACGTAGAACGCGGAACATTCTCCCACAGACATGCCGTAATCAAAGTAGAAGACAGTGAAGAAGAAGTAATACCTTTAAATAATCTAAAAGGAGACCAAGGCACATTCTATATATACAATTCATTGCTATCGGAATATGGCGTGGTTGGCTTCGATTATGGATATGCCATGGCCAGTCCAAATTCACTCACCCTGTGGGAAGCCCAGTTTGGCGATTTCAGCAACGGGGCCCAAATAATGATAGACCAATATATTTCTGCTGCAGAAGATAAATGGAAACTTCAAAATGGATTGGTAATGCTGTTGCCACATGGCTATGAAGGCCAGGGTGCAGAACATTCATCTGCCCGGATGGAGCGCTATTTGCAGCTCTGTGCTACAGACAATATGTTTGTTGCCGACGTTACCACACCTGCCAACCTCTTTCATCTCTTCCGAAGACAGTTGAAAACCGACTATCGCAAACCTCTAATCGTTTTTACGCCCAAAAGCCTGTTGCGACATCCAAAGGTAGTGTCCACCAAAGAGGAACTGGCAAACGGAAGCTTTCAAATGATAATTGATGATCCGCAGGCAAAAGTGGCCAAAATAAAAACACTTGTGTTCTTGACCGGAAAATTCTATTATGACCTTATAGAAAAAAGAGAAGAACTTGAAAGGGATGATATAGCTTTCGTCCGTGTAGAACAACTATTTCCGCTGCCAACGGACGCAATGAAAAAGATTATAAAGAAATATAAAAATGCAGACGATGTGGTATGGGCACAGGAAGAACCGAGAAACATGGGCGCCTATGCACATATCATGATGCACTTTGAAGAAGCCCGAAACTTTAGGGTTTGCAGCAGAAAGATGTATGCAGCCCCGGCCGCAGGAAGCAGCGTGAGATCAAAAGCGCGGCATGCAAAAGTAATTGAAAGTATATTTGATAAAAATATGGAATAATATTAGCCACAGAATTCAGTAATAATATTCAATTTAAATAACGATTCTGAAAGCGTGTTTTTACCCTAATTAATAAATCTTCACGGATTTATATCTTTTTTAAACCGAACAACAATAACAACCACTTGGTTGTATAAAAAGCAACACTATGGCATTAGAAATGAAAGTACCCTCACCGGGAGAATCCATCACCGAAGTTGAAATTGCCGCTTGGCTAGTAAAGGACGGCGATTATGTTGAAAAGGACCAAGCAATAGCAGAAGTTGACAGCGATAAGGCCACCTTGGAACTACCTGCCGAAGCCAGCGGAATAATCACCCTCAAAGCTGAGGAAGGTGACGTAGTTGCCGTTGGGGACGTAGTGTGCATCATTGACACCGATGCAAAAAAACCGGGCGGAACCTCTGATGAACCCGAAACCTATAAAAATCCAGGTGACGAAAGTGGAGGGAAAAATGCTGCGCCAGATTTAGACAAAGAAAAAGCCAAGGCTACCAAAGAAAAAAAGGAAGAGCCCAAAAAAGCAGAGGCAAAAACCCAAACCCCTTCAAAATCCTCTACCCCCAACCAAGAGCAGGACAAGAAAACCTATGCATCCGGCACGCCCTCTCCATCGGCCAGAAAAATTCTTGATGAGAAAGGAATTTCTGCCCAAACCGTAAAAGGCAGTGGCCGCGACGGTAGAATAACAAAAGAAGATGCCGCAAGCGCAACACCTTCCATGGGAAGCCCAGGGAATGGAAGCCGCGGCAGTGAACGAAAAAAACTATCAATGCTACGGCGAAAGGTTGCAGAACGACTGGTTTCCGCAAAAAACGAAACCGCCATGCTCACCACTTTCAATGAAGTAGATATGACCGCAATTTACGCGTTGCGAAATCAATTCAAAGAACAGTTCAAGGAAAAGCACGGGGTGGGGCTGGGCTTTATGTCATTCTTTACCAAGGCAGTGGTAAGGGCTCTGGAGCTTTACCCAGAAGTCAACTCCATGATAGACGGTGATTATATGATTAGCTATGATTTCAAAGATATTTCAATAGCCGTTTCCGGCCCAAAAGGGTTGATGGTTCCGGTAATCAGAAATGCTGAAAACTTAAGTTTTAGGGGAATTGAAGAGGAAATAAAACGCCTGGCCGTAAGGGCCCGCGACGGCCAGATAACCGTGGACGAAATGACAGGGGGAACCTTCACTATTTCCAATGGAGGGGTTTTCGGAAGCATGCTTTCCACACCCATTATAAATCCACCCCAATCTGCAATTTTGGGGATGCACAACATTGTGGACCGGCCAATAGTGCGCGATGGAGGAATTGTTGTGGCTCCAATAATGTTTGTGGCCCTTTCTTATGACCATAGAATAATAGACGGCCGCGAGTCTGTCGGGTTTTTGGTTGCGATCAAGGAAGCGCTGGAGAACCCAACGGAACTGTTGATGAACAATGATGTGAAGCGGTCCTTGGAACTATAATTAAATACTGTATTAATAAAAAATCCGGCAGTTGTGCCGGATTTTTTTTGGTTAGTCAGTAAATTATCTTGATCAGCTAAAAAAAATAGTATTAATCAAATTAAGCAATAGCACTAAGACAATTGAAACAGTTAATACAATAACCCCTGGTTTATAGAACGTTGTTGACGCACTATAGTGCTTTTCTTTTTCCTCTATATAAACTGTTTCTTTCATATTGTAAATATCCATCATTTAATAGAATTCTGAAATACGTGGTAACACGTAAATTTTTTAATGTGGTTATTTTCATTACAATAGTTTTTCGTGATGCTCTTTGGCCCAAATAAGAAGGCTGTTTGTTTTGGGCTCAATATTCAATTTGGTGATGATGTTACTTCGGTGCTTTTCAACCGTTCGGTATGAGATGAATAATTGTGATGCTATTTCCTTGTTGGTTTTGTCTTGCGCGATTAGTTTCAGAATTTTTTTTTCGGAAGGCGTTAGCGTGTTCAGTTCACTATCATCTACTAAAACCACCCCAATGAGCTCCTTAATTTTATCGCTAAAAAAGGGGTTCCCTTCAGTTACGGTTTTTATGCAATTTTCTATTTCTTCAAGGGCGAACTCCTTTAATATATATCCAAAAATATTGAGTTCTTGCGCTTTTTGGTACAGGTCCTTTTCCTTGTGTAGGGTGATCAGCACAATTTTTGTGTCTAAGTCAAGACCCTTGCACTGTTGGGCGATTTCCAGTCCGGACATATAGGGCATTTGAATGTCCAAAATAGCGATGTCAGGCTTTTTTTGGGAAATAAGGTTGTAGGCCTCCCGTCCGTCCTTGCCGCTTCCGAGAAGGTTGTACCCCTTCTCGATCAAAAAATCGCTCAGCCCTTTGAGCAACAGGGGATGGTCATCTGCAATAATAATGGATGGTGTAATGTTTTTCATAATGGAAATTGAAATTCTAATACGGTGCCGGTTTCTTTTTTAGAGGTCACCTTCATTTGGCCTTTTAGAAATTTGGTGCGCTCCAAAAGGGTTTTCAGGCCTAATGATTTTACGTCCTGATATTTTTCTGGAAAGTCAAAGCCCACGCCATTATCACGAATGGAGATTAATATGTTGCTGGTGAATTTTTTGACGGATACCTTTCCCGCTTCCGCGTGTGCGTGTTTTAGAATATTGCTCAAGCTTTCTTGTATTATCCGGTAGATGTTTACTTCGTCTTCCTTTGAGAAAATATTGTCAATATTATCTATTTCCGCAGAAATGAACAGGGTGGTGTTTTCATCAATCATGTTTATGGTGTACTCAATGGCCTTGGTGATTCCAAGTTCCTGAAGCTGAAATGGGTGGAGGTCCCGTGAAATGGAGCGCACTTCCTCAATGGTGTGGTCAACCATTTTTTTGGTGTCGTCGTCGCCGCTGGCCATCAGCTTGTTCTTGATTACCAACAATTGCTGGCCAATGCCATCGTGAAGGTCTTTTGAAATTCTTCGGCGTTCGCCTTCTTGTGAAATGAGCAGTTCTTGGCTGAATTTTTCCTGAAGAATTTTGTTTTGCTTTAAATGGCGCTGGTTGCGGAAAAGCAGAATGAGGCCGAACCCCAAGAGAATGGCAATGCCGCCGAAGAGCATGGCTTTTTTGAAACTTTCGTTGTCTTTTTCAAGTAGGCTTATATTGGAGATCTTCTCCACAAGTTCCTTTTCTTTTTTCTCGGTTTCGTAGAGCGTTTGGTAGTATGCCAGTGCGTTTGCGGTGCTTCTGTTGTATATGGAATCTTTTATGGCATGGGAAGCTTGGTTGTATTCCACACTTTTTTTATAGTCTTCAATGTCGAAGTAGAGTTCCGATAGAAAGGAATAGGAGCTCATTATCTCATCTTCCAGCCCCAAATCCTTCGCAATTTGCAATTTGTTTTCCGCAAGGTCTATTGCTTCTTGAAACTTGCCCATTGTTTGCAGGTATTTGGCTTTTCCGCTTAAGTAATTAAGTGCGGCGGAAGGGTCTCTCGAGTGGTCATGGTTCAAATTCTCGATAATCTCAAGATGTCTTTTGGCCTGCGGCAGTTGGTTGTGTTCACAATAATACTCTATCAAGCGGGAATGGATGCCAATGAAAATGGAAATGTTGGATTGGCTTTTGTCAAAAATTTCCTCAGCCATCAGCAAGGCTTTATACTCCAGCTCGCGCTCGCCCATTTTCTTATAATCCAGCGCTTGGTTGTAATATTCATTGGAAAGAAACTTGTTTAGCCCCAGTGCCTTCATTTTATCTATCAGCGCTTTTCGCTCTATCTTGGCCTTTTCGTAAAAACCATTCATGCTGAACATGCTAATGATCCCTTGCTGGGCATACACCATATAGTTATATTCCTTGGCTTGTTGATAAATGGTATACGCCTGTGTAAAATCCTCTCCTGCTGAGACAAATCTGCCCAGGTTTGAGTTTGCCTGCCCTCGAAAAAGGTAAGCGTCTGCGCGGTTCAGCGAGTCGTGCTTCGCAAAATTATCCAGTGCAATATTATAGTCTTCAATGGCGCTCTTCAGGTCCACTTTCATATTTGCCTTCCCGCGCTTAATATATAATCCGCCAAGCAAGAGGCTGTCCCGAATTTTATATTTGCGTGCGAGAACACTGTTTATAATAGTAATGGCGTTTAGGGGGTCGTTGGCATAATTGGTGAGCGGAAACTGAAGGTTCATCGCCTTTCTGGCTGCGGCCTCTATGCTGTCCAGCTTTTGGGCTATTTCAATATATTGAATGCTATAATTTATAAAGGCTTCATTGTCCCTGGTGAATGTTCGCACCAAAAGACTGTCCAGCGCAACCATCTTTTCGGCTGGGCTCTGTGCCGAAGCCAACTTTTTTTCATAATGTGGAATGTCCTGGCCCTGCCCCCAAAATGGAAACGGAGCAAGAATAGAAAGAAGAATTACATATTTTTTCAGCACCGATGGAATATTTCAGAAGAAGTTAAAAGTAATTAAATAATTGTAAATAAAGCATGGCGGCCCGTTGAAACTACTTAATATAGAAGCAATTTCTGCCGTAATCGATCACGGCCCGGTATTCCTTCAAAAAATCTGCGCCAATAATGCCATGGACTGGCCCTTGGTGCACTTGCACCAACGCCTCATTTACATGTGAAAGATCAAAAAGCACGAAGTCCATATTTCTTATTTCACGATTGTGGATTTCAAATTTATTGTTTCTGGACAACATCGTTTCCATGTTAATGGCCCCAGCGCCCGCGGCCATGATAATGCTTTCCTCACTTATCAACCCAAAATGGGCGCTATTGCTGAACCCCACACAACTTGTGGAGGCACCGGTATCCAAAATAAAATTGCCCAAAACATTATTTATTTTTGCCGGAAAAAGGTAATGCCCCGTGGCAAGTTTTTTTAGGGGAATTCGGAAGAAGCCAGCTTCCTCAAGAAAATTGCGCAACTGCATGCTTGTTTTTGTGTAAAGATAGCAAACAAAATAAGTAGCTTTGCAACTATGTTGACCGATACACACACACATTTATACAGTGAAGCATTTGATGCTGACAGGATCCAAATGATGGAACGCGCCCTTAGCGCGGGCGTCCACAGGTTTTTCGTGCCGGCAATAGACGCTACCTATACCCAAGCGATGTACGCTTTGGAAAAAGAATTTCCCGGCAAGGTTTTTTTGATGATGGGCCTGCACCCAACCTCGGTGAAAGGGAATTTTGAACAAGAATTGAAGCACGTTGAGGAACAGTTCAAAACAAGGCATTTCTTCGCCGTTGGCGAAACGGGGATCGATTTGTATTGGGACAGATCCACTTTGGAAATTCAGAAGATTGCTTTTAAAAGGCAGATCCAATTGGCAAAAAAGCACAAACTGCCCGTAGTGATCCATTGTCGCGATGCTTTTGACGAAATTTTTGAAGTGTTGGAATCTGAAAGAAGCGATGATCTTTTTGGGATTTTTCACTGTTTCACCGGAAATTTTGAACAGGCCCAAAAGGCAATTTCTTTCAATATGAAACTTGGAATTGGCGGAGTGGTAACGTTCAAAAATGGAAAGATAGATACCTTCCTAAACCAAATCCCGCTGAAGCACATTGTTCTGGAAACCGACTCTCCTTATTTGGCACCGGCACCTTTTCGGGGCAAGCGGAATGAAAGCGGCTATCTGCCTTTGGTTTGCAAAAAACTTTCGGAGATTTACAACGTTTCGGAAGAAGAAATTGCGCAGATTACCACCCAAAATTCGAAGGCAGTTTTTGGAATATAAATATATAGGAACAAAAAAATATGACAAAAAAACCGAACATACTCCTTATATATACGGGCGGCACCATCGGGATGATCAAGGATTTTGAAACGGGCGCACTGCGCAACTTCAATTTTGACGAACTCCTGAACCACATTCCCGAATTGAAACTTTTGGATTGCAATATTATCACTACTTCTTTCAAAAATCCAATAGACAGTTCAAACATGAACCCGGAATATTGGGTGGACATTGCCACCATTATTGAGGAAAATTATGACCAAATGGATGGTTTTGTGGTGCTGCACGGAAGTGACACCATGAGCTACACGGCATCGGCACTGAGCTTTATGCTGGAAAATTTGGGCAAACCAGTAATTTTCACCGGGTCACAACTTCCCATTGGAGATTTGCGCACCGATGCAAAGGAAAATTTGATTACTTCAATTCAAATAGCTTCACTTCAAGAAAAGGGATTCCCCAAAATTGCAGAAGTAGGGCTTTATTTTGAGTACAAACTATACCGCGCCAACCGTACAACAAAAATAAATGCCGAACATTTTGAGGCATTTGCCTCGCTCAACTACCCCGAATTGGTTCAAAGCGGGGTACATTTGGTTGTAAACCAAGAGGCACTTTATAAGCCAAACCGAAGAAAAAAATTGAAGGTCCATAAAGTTTTGGAACGCAATATTCTATTGGTTAAAATGTTTCCAGGCATGGACCAAGGTTCCGTTGACCATCTTTTCAACTATCCCGCAATGAAAGGGCTGGTCATTGAGACTTACGGCAGCGGCAATGTTACCACTGCGGATTGGTTTTTGGGGTCGCTAAAGAAAGTGGTGGAAAGGGGCATTCCTGTGATCAACGTTACCCAATGTTCTGGCGGAAGTGTTACTATGGGCTTGTATGAAACGAGCTCGGCACTCAAAAAAATGGGTGTTATAAGCGCAAAAGACTGTACCACGGAAGCCTCGTTGGCAAAATTAATGTATTTGTTGGGGCAAAAAATTTCCGCTAACAGCTTCAAAACCATTTTTGAAACATCGCTTAGGGGCGAAATGCAATAAATAAACCTTCAAAATTATTTCATTGCGTTATTTTTTTTGTGATATTTGGCACTCCTTAAGAAAAGCTACCATTCCTTCACCGAAGCACTGCATTTTCTGGGAGTATTTGAAATATGAATTACCTCCATGCATTTTTTTGGAAGTAGAAAATAGAGAGGTGGCCGAGTGGTCGAAGGCGCACGCCTGGAAAGTGTGTATACGCCACAAGCGTATCGAGGGTTCGAATCCCTTCCTCTCTGCGGTAAATTATGGAATTTTGAAGTTCGGCAAAACTGTGAACATTAATATTCTTGTAGATTAACTAAATTATTTTATATCTTTAAACCTTTAACTAAAAACAAACTTTAAGTCGATAGCAATGAAAAAATTATTTTCTATTCTGGCACTTGCCGCAATCGTTTTTGCAGGCACGCTAAGCGCAAATGCTGCAACAGCCCCAACTAGTTCTCAAGCTTTGGTAAATGCAGCCACCTTTACCATTATTCAAGATGAAGTAGCCCCCGCTGCTGATGCCGATAAAGGATTCCATCAGGAACTTAAAGAGCGGTTTATTGAAGGAGGTCCCGGATTTATGGGAGTTATTTTGCTATGTTTGATTCTTGGATTGGCTATTGCTATTGAAAGAATTATATACCTGAATTTATCGACAACCAACACCAAAAAGTTGGCCCAACAAGTTGAGGACGCCTTGAACAGTGGTGGAATTGACGCTGCAAAAGAAGTTTGCAGAAACACCAAAGGCCCAGTTGCATCCATCTATTATCAAGGTCTCGACCGCGCCCATGAGGGCATTGACATTGCCGAAAAAGCAGTAGTTGCCTACGGTGGTGTTCAGATGGGGCAGTTAGAGAAAAATGTTTCTTGGGTATCATTGTTCATCGCCTTGGCACCTATGCTTGGCTTTATGGGTACTGTAATTGGGATGATTGTTGCATTTGATAAAATCCAAGCAGCTGGTGATATGAATCCATCACTTGTTGCGGGAGGTATTAAAGTTGCGCTGTTAACAACCGTATTTGGTTTGATAGTGGCTATTATACTTCAAGTTTTCTATAACTATATTATTGCAAAAATTGATAGTATCGTAAACAGTATGGAAGATGCGTCAATCACATTGATTGACATGTTGTTCGATTACAAACAAAAGAATAAAATTTAAATTTACCAAAAGATGGGATTACACAAAATCTTAAAGATTGTAGCGATACTTCTAAGTATTATTGGAATTATATTTTTTGCTATGATTTTAGCGAAAGGTGACGAAGCGGTTACCTTGACAGGTGAAGGCATAGACGGGTTCTTGTATGTTTCCTATGTTATTTTTGCACTTACAATAGCTTTCGTTCTATACTTTGTTTTGAAAGGCATCTTTGCTGGAAACATCAAGAATACATTAATTTCAATAGGCGCGTTCCTCCTCATAGTTGTCATTTCATATCTATTGGCCGATGGAACTCCAATGCCTATGCCGGAAGGAGAAATGCTTTCCGCCAGTGGTTCAAAATGGGTTGGAGCGGGATTATATGCCTTCTATATTATGGCAATATTGGCTATTGCCGCAATGGTGTACACAGGAATTAGAAAAATAACAAGATAATGGCGAGAAGATCAACACCCGAAGTAAATGCAGGGTCGATGGCTGATATTGCATTCCTTCTTCTTATCTTTTTCCTGGTAACAACTACCATTGAAAAAGATAGCGGAATACCAAGGCAGTTGCCACCCAAGGAGCCACCTACAGATGAACAAGTAAAAATCAAAGAAAAAAACCTGTTTATTGTAAATGTAAACAGGAACGACCAATTGTTGGTAGAGGAAAAACTGATGGAATTAAAAGACCTCCGCCAAGCCGCAATTGCATTTCTTGATAATGGTGGAGCACCTGCTGGTTCTCCGGAATATTGCAATTATTGTAAAGGAAAAAGAAATCCGGAATCTTCAGATAATCCCGATAAAGCGGTAATCTCTGTACAGAATGACAGACTAACTTCTTATAAAATGTACATAGCCGTTCAAAATGAGTTGGTAGCGGCCTATAATTTCTTGAGAGATCGCGAGTCGGAAAGATTGTATGGTTGGAAATTTACTGAAATGACCAAAAACTTAGATGAGGGCAAAATAAAAAGTGAGTCAGCAAAGGAAGCACTTCAGGAAAAACTAACAGCCATTCAAAAACTGTTCCCTCAAAAACTCTCAGAAGCTGAACCTAAGAAATCAGGACAATAACACTAAGGATATGTCAAAATTCACAAAGAAAAAGAGCAGCGAGTTACCGGCAATTTCAACGGCATCCCTTCCGGATATTGTATTTATGTTACTATTCTTTTTTATGGTGGTAACTGTACTGCGCGACGACAACTTGTTGGTTCAAAACAAATTGCCAAAGGCTGATCAGGTTGAGAAATTAAAAAAAGATAGATCAGTGTATATCTATGCCGGAAAACCAAGCTCGAGATACCAAGACAAATTTGGTAGCGAGGCGAAAATTCAGATTGGAGATAAATACACAGATCTTTCCAATATAAAGTTTGCACTTACCGAGGCGCGCCAAAAGTTGTTGCCAGAACTTCAGGATAAAGTAATGGTGGCCCTGAAAGTTGACGAAGAAACCAATACTGGAATGGTGACCGATATAAAGCAGGAACTGCGCGATCTGAATATGTTGAAGATTATTTACATCACCACTCCCGGAAATGAATTAACGCAATAACTACTATTAAAATCTTATTTAAAAAAAACGCCTTGCCTTAAGAATATAAGGGACCAAGGCGTTTTTTTGTTTCCTTTATTTTGAAAAATTACAGTTATCTTTATGGGTATGCAAATGGTAAATAGATTTACACTGTCAATATTCATAAGCTTTCTTGCTGCAATGGCCTGGGCCCAAGAGCCTGTTCAACCCATATCAGCGGACTCTCTTTATCGAGAAGATCAATTTTATATTGGGCTAACATATAATGCGCTTTTGGATATTCCGTCTGGGGTCAATTCACGCGGGCTCTCCGGCGGGGTACAATTCGGATTTTTACGTGATTTCCCTATAAACAAACAAAGAAATTTGGCCATTGCCTTAGGGGCCGGCTTGGCCTTTGACCAATTTGGCGATAATCTTTTTATTGGGGAAACACAAACGGGAGAGACCATTTTTCGAGTGCTGGACGAGCATGTGGACTTCACCCGGAACCGATTCAATATGGCATTAATTGAAGTCCCTCTGGAATTGAGATGGCGAACATCTACTCCATCAAGCTATACCTTCTGGAGGGTGTATGCCGGTTTTAGGGTAGGATATGCCTATTGGTACAAAGCAACTTTCAAACAAACGGGAAACAATATAAACCAAACTAAAATCCCGGAATTTGATCCCCTTCGACTTTCCGCTACCTTGAGTTTTGGCTATAGCACCTTCAATCTATTCGCTTCATACAGCATAAATCCGTTTTTCAAGGACGCACAGACCCTTGATGGAGAGCCGGTAGAGATTAGGGCTTTAAAGCTGGGCTTGATGTTCTATATTTTATAGCCACAGGTTAAAAAGTATAAATTGTGGCAGCATGCCCAATAACAGCCCCACAGCAAGTTCGGGATAGGTGTGTGATTCCTTGTTCAGTCGAGAGGACGCTACCCAACCATTTACAAAGAGAAAAAGGCTAATAGAAATAAGTAGATTTATTTTGAAATGAGCGCTCAGCCCCACCAAAAACATTAATATTCCCGCAACCCCCATTTGATGCAGGCTCACTTTCAAACTAAAGAACACCATTACCAGCGCGCTGAACGATGAAAAAAGAATGCCCACAAAAAAATAGTACAATTCAGTATCATCATAGGGATTAAACACCATTTTCAGGATCAGCAACAACAGTATGCACTGTATCATTAATGGAAACTTGCGCTCCTTTACTTGCCTTAAATAAATTGTTTCCACCGCCTTTATATTTTTAAGAAGAAAAAATACAACTATGGGCACCAAAATGGTAAGGATGGCAATTGCGAAAAGCTCCACCCGAATGAGTTGTTGATCTACATATTTAGGGGTTACGGTATAATAAATAATTGTGCCCAAAAAAGGCATCAGTAAAGGATGGAAAATATAGGAAGCAGCCTTTAAAAATATGTTCATCAAATTTCCTTTCTCAGTCTTGCCACCGGCAAATCCAATTGTTCGCGATATTTGGCAATGGTCCTTCGAGCAATGGGGTAGCCCTTTTCCAATAGAATCTTGGCCAATTTATCGTCGGTAAGTGGTTTTCTTTTGTTCTCTTCGGAAATGGTTATTTCAAGAATCTTCTTTATTTCCTTGGTAGAAACATCTTCGCCCTGATCGTTTTTCATGGACTCGCTGAAAAAATCCTTTATCAATTTTGTTCCGTAGGGCGTATCTACATATTTACTATTTGCCACTCGCGAAACTGTGGAAACATCCATGTTGATTTTATCGGCAATATCCTTTAAAATCATCGGTTTTAGTTTTCTTTCATCACCGCTCAAAAAATATTCTTCCTGATGGTGCATAATTGCGTTCATTGTAACAAATAGTGTTTGTTGCCTTTGTTTTATTGCATCAATAAACCATTTTGCAGCATCCAGTTTTTGTTTAATGAACATCACCGCATCTTTCTGGGCCTTCGATTTATCCTTGGCTTCTTTGTAACCCTTCAGCATATTGGTATAATCATGGCTCACGTGAAGTTCGGGGGCGTTTCGTCCGTTCAAAGTCAAATCCAATTCGCCGTCCACAATTTTTATTGCAAAGTCAGGAACAACGTGCTCAACCATTCTTGTATTTCCAGAATAGGTTCCGCCGGGTTTCGGGTTCAAGCCTTCAATTTCGTGGATTGCATCGCGAAGCTGATCTTCTGTAATATCAAATTTTTGAATGAGCTTTTTGTAATGCTTCTTACTGAAATGATCGAAAGAATCGTCAATAATATCAATCGCCAAAACTACGGAAGGGGTGTGCTCCCGGCGTTCCAACTGCAGCAACAAACATTCCTGAAGGTCGCGTGCGGCAACACCGGCCGGATCCAATTCCTGAACAATTTTCAAAACTTTTTCAACCTTTGCTTCGGTAGTGTAAACGTTTTGGGTGAACGCCAAATCGTCAACAATTTCCTCTATTTCCCTTCGTATATAACCACTTTCGTCAACGCTTCCCACCAAAAATTCCGCTATTTCTTTTTCCTCTTCATCGAGCCTATAAGTGCTCAATTGTTGCATTAAATGTTGGGTAAATGAAGTTCCGGCAGCATAGGGCATCTGCTTTTCTTCATCGTCTGCGCTGTAATTGTTTGCTGAAAGTTTGTAGCTTGGCACCTCGTCATCGCTTAAATAATCGTCAACGTTTATGTCGGTTTCAATTACTTCGTTGCCTTCGTCATAACCGTCTTCATAATTGTCGTTATCAAATTCATCTTCATAATTTTCGCTTTCTTCCTTGCCGCCTTCCAAGGCCGGATTTTCCTCCAATTCCTGTGCTATCCGCTGCTCAAAAGCTTGCGTGGGCAGTTGTATCATCTTCATCAACTGTATCTGCTGAGGCGATAATTTCTGGGAAAGTTTAAAGCTTAATTGTTGTTTTAGCATGATTTGTTTTACTACTTCATAAAGTTAAAAAAAACCAGCTACTAAAATAGTGAAGTAGCCAGTTTTAATTAAATATTAAGGTTTATGGTTGAAGTATTTTTGGTTTGAAAAAAAATTAAAAGTAAACCCTTAATCCTGCATTTGGAGTGATTCCCAAGGAACGCTGTTGGGTTTCAATTACTTCTTCGTTTTCAATGCGATAAAAGTTATTAATTTCGTTTTCCCTGTCTAAAATATTCCATACTGACACACCTGCATCAGCTTTAATTTTTTGTGAAATACTAAAATTGTAACGTGCGGAAATATCAATCCGCATATAATCCGAAAGACGAGAGCTGTTAGGGGCGGAATAATTGATTTTGTTGTTCAATATTTCATTGCCATTTATTGGGGAAGTGCTCGGTTTGCCCGAATGCCAATTGAGACCCGCGGCGATTTTTAAATTTTTTATGGAATATGCAGAGCCAAAAGTAATGGCGTGTTTAATGTCAAGATTGCTGGGAAAAGCATTGGGCTGCAAATTTTTGAATGTATATTGATTGTCCATAAATGAATAACTGAGCCAAAAGTTAAACCCGCTTATCTTTTTTCTTAATAATACGTCCAAACCCTTCACATCATAACTTCCGGTAGATTTTACAAATTCATATTGATTTTGGAATCCTTGGCTTTGGGCGGTAATTCCATCAACATATTTGTAATATCCATTTGCGCTAACCAGCCAACCACGCCGGCTAAAATGCAATCCTGCGGAAATTTGCTTACTTTTAATAATCGGTATTTCTTTATTGTTTGCTAATTGCCACCGGCGCTTTTCAATCCCCAAAAAGTCATTTTGGAAATTGATGATCTGCGATGTGTATTGGTTTTTGAATTCGCCCAATAGTTCAAAAGTGAAATTTTCAAGAAACCACTGCGTAAAACTTAAACGGGGCTCCAATAGCGTTTTTTTGAATTTATCAATATAATTCAGTCGGATTCCACTCTTAATATTTGTATTCCCGCTCGGTGATCTAAACCCTATTTCTGAAAAAACACTGTGGTTTCGGACCACTTCCGAAATTAAAGAGCGAAAAAGCGGATCGTCCACATCATCCAAATTCGTAATTTCCGTTTCCACAAATTGATAGCCAGCAAGTAAGTTGAATTTTTCGTCAAACGCATAATCCATTTTTAATTTTAAACTTGTTTCCGAAACCACATTTTCCTGCAAAAAACGCTGGCTGTCCAAAACATTCACGTTTACTGCTTTCAGTGTATAATCGGTTTCGTAACCTTCAAAAGTAGTCTGCAAGTTGCTGTTCCATTGTTTGGTATAATAAATGGCGCCCGCAATACTGTTTTGCGACAGACTGCTTTCCCGCGATTTTTGTTCGTTGTTGAGGAATGCATTTTCATTGAATTCCAGATTATTGGAAACGTTTATGAAATTTACGCGAAGCATATCTTTATCACTAATTTGGTAAATCCAACGCAGGGAAGTGTCATAAAAATCAAAGGATTTATCAGAATTTATAATATTTCCAATATTGTTTTGAACTTCGGTATTTTGTGAAATTCTATCGAAAAATTCATTGTAGGTCGGGGTTTTGAAAAAATCGCTCAACGCTTTTCGGCCGGCAATTTGGAGCGAGGATTTTTTCCCAATGGGAATATCGGCAAACGCATTGGCATCTATCAAATTCAAACCCACATTTGCGTTGAAATCTGTAGTCAATTCTTCGCTGGTGTGCATTGATATTGTTCCCGAAACACCATCGGTAAAAGCTACGCCCGTTCCATTTTTTAAAACCGAAACTTTCTGTGTAATTTGAGGATTGTACATAGAAATGAGACCAAAAAAATGTCCGGATTGGTACATTTTTATCCCGTCCCACATAATTAAATTTTGATCGTGGGTGCCGCCGCGAATATTGATGTTCGAAACAGTTTCGTTAATACTTTGAATTCCCGGAAAGGCTTGTACGGCCTGTAAAACATCTTTGTCGATAACTCCGGGCAAAATTCCAAAATCTGAAAAATCTATTTCAAACGATCCATCGCTTAATTTGTTGATGCCCGTAGTTATATAATTTGAAACCAATACTTCGGGTAAAACCAAAAGATTTGGAAACAGCACTATTTCATTGCATCCTTCTTTCTTAAAATCCCGAAATGGTTTGTCCAGGGTTTTGTATCCCAAAAAACGAATGCTGATAATTTCGGTTTCATTCTCAACTTTTAATTGAAAAAAACCATTTTCGCCACTTATTGTATTATTGTGTTTGCTTTGTAAAGTTGCGCCTATTAAAGGTTGCAACGTTTCTTTGTCAAGTATGTATCCGCAAAGAATTCCAAGCTCTTTCTGTTTTACCAAAACAAGGGAATCGTTCGTTTTTAGGAAGGATAAATTGCTATTTTCTTCTAAATAGTGCAACGATTCTTGAAGCGAAAAAGCTATGGGCGGTGGTTTCAAAAAAGTTTCGGCAATAAGATCCTCGGCATAGTTGAACTGAACGTTGTGCTTTTTCTGAAGTGTTGCAATTATTGATGCAAGGGATTGCTTCTCTTGTGCGAAACTTGCAAAAGAGAATAGCAAGCAAAAAAATATAACGAAGTGCCTAATTTTTTTTCCCACGAATTATAACTTGATTTGATGAGCTCAATTCATACGTCATATTCATAGGTTGCGTTATGGAAATAAGGGCGTTTTCTAAATTATCGTGAACGAAACCTCCGGTAAACAACCTATCAACATCCACATTTTTGTTTGTGATTTTAATATTGTACTGTCGCTCCACTTCAGCCAAAACTTCTTTAATAGGAACCGATTCAAAATCGCTCATATTTTCCGCCCATTTTGGAGTAGTGGCAATTGTAGTTCCTTCGGAAAATTTTTGGTCCAAAATGCGGTAGGTTTGTCCGGGATGCAACAATCTTTTAATGGTATCTGAAACCACGCTTACTTTTCCCTCAAAACATTTTACCTCAAAAAAATTGGCACGCTGCTTTACATTGAACTGCGTTCCAACTACCGTAACCACGCCATTTTCCGTAATTACGTCAAATTTTTTCCCGTTGGCCACTTTAAAATATGCCTCGCCGTCAAGCTGGAGCGATCTTTCTTTATTCCAATTTTTTGTATTGTATTCAATGCTTGAGAGGGCGTTCAAAATTACTTGCGATCCATCGGGCAATGCTACCGTAATTTTTTCACCGGCAACTGTTTCCACTTGGGTTATATTGTTTTGGAATATTGTAAAATAAAGTCCAAAAGCAATGACCAAAACACTGGCAATTTTCAAAAATGGGTTTAGCCACTGCAGTTTTTTTACAGGTTTTTTATGGGAAGCATATCGTTTTTTGAATGTGTCGAAACTATCAATTTCAGAAAAATGGGAAGCCTTGAAATATTCCGCGTTTTCAACAATAGCCTGATTTATTTCAAAATCATCGAGCTGGCCGAACGCTTCTTTTTCAGAATCGTCCAATTCATTGTTCAACCATTTTTTGATTAAAATTTCTTTCTCCATAAATCAGTTACTTTAATATATAACAACTTCAGCCGTATTTCTCCCGATTATTTTATTTTAAAACCGTCAAGTTCGCTTTTCAAAAAATTGAAGGCGGTATATATTCTGTACTCGACCACCTTTTGGGTTATCCCTAAAATTTCGGCTATTTCGCTGTGTTTTTTCCCTTCGGCCTTGTTCATCAAGAATGCTACCCGCTGTTCCTCGGTCAGTTTTGCCAATGCTTTTTGGTAGCGTTCCAGAAATTGTTCTTTTTCCAAAATAAATTCCGGACTTTCGTTGGTGTAGTTTTCGGGCTTTATTTTTTGGTGCTTTAAAACCACTTTTTGGTGCTTTACCTCGTTCAGCATCATATTGTTCGCGATGGTAAACAAATATGATTTTGCCTTTTCAAATGGCACTTTTCCGCAATTGTCCCAAAGCTTCATAAATGCATCCTGTGCCTTATCGCCCGGATTAAATTCTTCGCCAAATTTATAGTAAAGAAAATCATGGAGATCCTTTGCGTATTTGTTGTAAATACGCTCAAAAATCATTTCCTCACAGATGTTGTTGTTTGTTTTTTTTGGCAAAATATGGTTTTTACTGCGGCTAAGTTATATAAATATTCTTTCAGTTTTTTTCGGGATTTTTTTGAATTGGGTTGTTCTATCTATAAAGAATACATTTTTATTCAGCTTTTTATGAGAATATCATTTCAAGATATAGCACTGTTTGCGTTGTCGTTTTCCTTGCTTTTTTCTGCTTGCCGAAAAGAGGAAACCCAACTTATTGAGCCGCCCGAGGACGAAACTTTGGCAATAAATTCTCCCGTTGTCAATTTAATTAAACAAGCAATCAGCAATGACGGATCCGTGGATAACATAATAGACAATGCCAATTGTTTCAAAGTTAAATTGCCCGTCACGGTTGCTGCAAACAATATTGAAATTGAAGTGAATTCTGAAATGGATTATGAAACCATTGAAGATGTATTTGATGAATTTGATGACGACGATGATGTGATTGAAATTTCTTTCCCAATCACGATCATTTTAGAGGATTACTCTCAGGTCAGCATTAACAATTACAGCGAACTTTCCAATTTTTCGAGCAATTGCAATGGCGAAAACATTGCCGATGACGATATTGAATGTGTTGATTTTAACTATCCAATTTCGGTTTCCATATTCAATTCGGAAAATGAAATTATTGATACGGCAACCTTCAATTACGACGAAGATTTTTATTTGTTTATAGCTGAAATTGCGCAATATGATATAGTTACAATGGATTTTCCAATAGCAGTATCACTTTCCGACGGAACTAATACAAATGTTCAAAATTTAAATGAATTGCAAACAATTATGGAAACCTATCGCGATAGTTGTGATGAAGATGACGACAACAATTACAATGACGACGATTGCAATGAATGCACCACCTCTCAATTGGCGGCATATTTAACAGGGTGCGAAGATTGGATCGTGGACAGATTGCGGCGTGACGAAAGCACCAATACCGAAGACTATTACGATGGCTACGTGTTCAATTTTTATACTGACGGTAGGGTGGTTTCCACCTATTTCTCCCGTACTTATGAAGGAACATGGGAAGCCAGCGGCACCGCAAATGATATTGTTGTAGTGATTGATATTCCCACACTTCCCGATTGTAATAATGAATGGCAGCTCCATGAAATTGAAGAAAATCCCGGGGAAACAAAAATAGATTTTATACTGGGCGAAGACCAGATTAGATATGTGAACGACTGTAATTAAAAGAACTCACAAATGCGGAAATATTGGATTTTATTGGCAATACTAATTTTGGCCGTTTTTATAGGCTATAACTATCTGTATAAAAACCATCGCAATATTGAAGGCGAAAACGCCCAATACTCATTGACGGCCAAACAGATTCATTCGGAATTCAACAGCAACGCAGAGGTTTCACAAAATAAATATCTCAACGAAACCATTGAAATTTCTGGGCTTGTTTCAGAATTCAGTGAAAATGAAATTACATTGGATGGGAAGGTGTTTTGCCAATTTTCAGACAAAATTAGTCAACCGGGGCTACAACTTAATTCAAAAATCAACATAAAAGGACGCTTTATAGGGTATGACGATTTGCTGGAACAAGTAAAATTGGACCAATGCACAATTATTAACTAAAACTAAACATTATGAAAACTAAACTATTACTGCTAACATTTTTAGGAATTTTTACCGCAAACGCACAAACCACCCATAATCTGGATTGGTTCATGGGAATCGGTACCGATGTAGATTTAACCATAGACCAAGGCGATACCGTAATCTGGACCTGGGGCGATGAAATGCCGCATACCGTAGAGAATGACCCCGGCAATTCTGTTGAAACCTTCAATAGTGGAACGATAACCGGCATGGGCTCAACCTTTTCCCATACTTTCACGGTAGTGGGCGCCAACGATTATTTTTGTCTCTTTCATGCGTCAACTATGGCCGGGACCATTACTGTTAATGAGATTTTGGGCGTAGATGATACTAAATTGAACACAATCAGCATGTACCCAAATCCCGCGTCTTCAACCCTAAATTTGGTGTTGCCGAAAACCATGCAAACGGGCCAAATTGCCGTAATTGATATTTTGGGGAAACAGATTTATTCACAGGAATTTGAATCACAGGAAAATATTTCAATTGACATTTTAAGTTGGAGCACAGGCAGCTATTTCTTAAAAGTAGTTTCGGGCGAAAACACACAAACTGAAATATTCATTAAAAACTGATTTGTTTGAAAACTTTTTTGCTTCTAATTTTGTGGCTTCCTTTTCTTGCCTTCGCGCAGGAAGACCTTCTTGCCGAAATCGACAAAGATTCCGTAGTGGATGAATATGCAACTGCTGCCTTTAAAGGCCTTAAAATTGTAAATTTTGAATCCACAAAGCTAGTTGCCAAAAAGGAACTTACACTTGTAGTTTCCCACAGATTCGGAAGTGTTGAAAACGGTTTCGATAGCTTTTTTGGGCTCGACGACGCGGTTACCCGATTGAATTTTATTTACGGGATTTCAGAGGGTTTCAATATTGGCGTTTCGCGCAGTTCGTACCAAAAAATTTATGAAGGTTCCTTAAAATACAGATTGATAAACCAAAGGGAAAATGGATTTCCATTTACCATCGTCGGGTATAATTCATTGATGATCAATACTGCGTTGGAGAAGGACAATCTCCCAAAATTGAAATTCAAGCATCGTTTATCGTATGCAACCCAAATTTTGATTTCGCGGAAAGTGAATACCAATTTTTCTGTGGAAATGATTCCGACTTATTTTCACGATAATTATGTTGCAATTAATGAACAGGACAACGCCCAATTCGCAATAGGGTTGGGAGGCCGCTACAAATTGGGAAAACGTTGGTCGTTGAATATGGATTATGGCATCCATTTAAACCGCGCGGGCAATTCCCCTTTCAGAAATCCATTATCCATTGGCATCGATCTTGAAACTGGCGGCCATGTTTTTCAAATGCACTTTACAAACGCACAACCCATGAACACCAACGGATTTTTGGGCCAAGCCTTAGGCAATTGGGAGGATGGGGATATTTATTTCGGATTCAATTTGAGCCGGGTTTTTTAATACTATCATTATGAAAAAGAAATTATTTCAGATAATACTATTAAACTCGATACTGTTTCTTTTTGGCTGTACCGCCGTAAGTGAGGAAGATTTGGTTGATGCAACTCCAATTCCTGAAACAATTACTTTCAATGAAAATGTAAAACCAATTATAGATAATAACTGTATTTTTTGCCATTCAAATCCGCCACAAAATGGTGCGCCAATGCCACTGGTTAGTTATGAAAATGTAAAGGAAGCAGTTCAAAACAGAAACCTTGTTGGCCGAATTTCAAGCGAAGACCCTGCTTTTATGATGCCTTTTGGAGGGCCAAGATTACCGCAAAATTTAATAGATATCGTCATTCAATGGAATGAGGATGGATTAATTGAAGATTAGAAATTATGAAAGGAATTCTCTTTATAGCCTTATTTTTTTGTGTCATTTCTTATGGACAAAATAAATTTATTTCCAAAACGGGAACCATAAATTTTGAAGCTTCCGTGCCTTCTTTTGAAGAAGTTGCCGCAAAAAATAACTCGGTAACGGTAATTATTAATATCGAAAATGGTGAAATAGCAGCGCTTGCGCTTGTAAAGGCATTTAGATTCAAAAACGCTTTAATGGAAGAGCATTTCAATGAAAATTATGCTGAATCGGACAAATTTCCCAAAGCCACTTTTAAAGGGAAATTACTTGATTATTCTTTTGAAAAGCTTAATGCGGCAAAGGAACTGTTCATTTCCGGCGAACTTGAATTTCATGGGGTAACGAAACAGTTCACCAAAATTCCTGTTACTTTGGAATACACAAATGATAAAATTAATTTATCGGGAAAATTTATTGCAAAAGCATCCGATTTTGAAATTAAAATCCCCAAAATTGTGCAAAACAAAGTCACGGATGAAGTTCAAATAAACTTCAATTTTGAACTTCTGAAAAAGTAAATCTTTTAAAATTCGGCGTTGCCCGGCGTACGCGGATAAGGAATCACATCGCGAATGTTGCCCATTCCAGTCGTAAACTGCACCAATCGTTCAAACCCAAGGCCAAAACCGCTATGCACGGCGGTCCCGAATTTTCGAAGGTCCAAATACCAATACAATTCTTTTTCATCAATATTCATTGCTTTCATTTTTTGCAACAAAACATCGTACCGTTCCTCACGTTGCGAACCGCCCACTATTTCCCCAATTCCTGGGAAAAGCACGTCCATTGCGCGAACGGTTTTTCCGTCGTCATTCAATCGCATGTAAAAAGACTTGATATTTGCGGGATAATCAAAAAGAATAACCGGGCATTTAAAGTGTTTTTCAACCAAAAAACGTTCGTGCTCGCTTTGAAGATCGGCGCCCCATTCCTCAATTAAATATTTGAATTTTTTCTTTTTGTTCGGGGTTGAATTTTTAAGAATATCAATTGCTTCCGTATAGCTCACCCTTTTGAAATTGTTTTCCAAAATGAAATGCAACTTTTCGCGAAGCTTCATTTCACTGCGCTCATCCTGTGGCTTGTTTTTTTCTTCTTCCAGCAAACGGTTTTCGAGAAATTCAAGATCGTCGGCGCAGTTTTCCAAAGCGAATTTTACAACGTACTTTATAAAATCTTCCGCCAAATCCATGTTTGCATCCAAATCGTTGAAAGCAACTTCGGGCTCAATCATCCAAAACTCCGCCAAATGGCGACTGGTGTTTGAGTTTTCAGCCCTAAAAGTTGGACCGAAAGTATAAACTTTTCCAAGTGCCATTGCGTAAGTTTCGGCTTCCAACTGCCCGCTAACGGTAAGATTGGTTTCCTTTTCAAAGAAATCTTCTTTATAGTTTACGTTGCCATTTTCATCAAGTGGTGGATTTTTGGCATCTAAATTCGTTACCCGAAACATTTCGCCGGCGCCTTCCGCATCGCTTCCTGTGATAATGGGCGAGTGCATATAATAAAACCCGTTTTTCTGAAAATATTCGTGCACGGCAAAAGCCAGTTTGGAACGGGTGCGCATCACCGCGCCAAAAGTATTGGTTCGGATTCGCAAATGCGCCTGTTCGCGCAGGGTTTCCAATGAATGTCTTTTTGGTGAAAGAATGGTAAGTTTCACTTCTTCCGGATTTGCTTCGCCCAAAACGGTCAATTTTGAAACCTGAATTTCCACCGTTTGGCCTTGGCCTTGGCTTTCCACCACGGTTCCTACTACCTGAATTGCAGCGCCAACGTTTATTTTTTTGAGCAATTCTTCATCAAAATTTTCAAAATCCACAACACATTGGAGGGTCTTGATGGTGGATCCATCGTTCAACGCGATGAACCTGTTGCTTCTGAAGGAACGCACCCAACCTCTTACGGTTACTTCAACCTGGGTCTTTTGGTTTTGCAACAATTCAACTATTGTTTTGTCTTGCATGATCATTTTTTAAGAGGAGCAAATATACTTCAAAAAATCACCAAAAAAGAAAATACCAAAATGCAAAAAGTGGAATTTTAGACGGATTGTTTATTACTTGCGGGCAAGAAATTCCTGATCTTCTTCTTCTTCTTCTTCTTCTTCTTCGTCATCATCCGTTAAAATCTCTATGGCCGGTTTTTTCATTGTTTCCTTGTTGGCAATACTTCGTTCCAGGGAAAGTAAAAGAGTAGGAAGCAACAACAAGTTGGACAACATCGCGAAGAGCAAGGTGATGGAAACCAGCGCGCCCAACGCTACCGTTCCTCCAAAACTGGAAAGGGCAAAGACAGAAAAACCAAAAAATAGCACGATGGAGGTATAAAACATGCTAACGGAACTCTCGCGCAGCGCTGAATAGATGGATTTTTTTATTTTCCAGTTATTGGCTATTAGTTCCTGCCGATATTTGGCCAGAAAGTGGATGGTGTCATCCACGGAAATTCCAAAGGCAATACTAAAAACCAAAATGGTGGAGGGTTTTATGGGCACACCAACAAAGCCCATAACGCCTGCGGTTATGATCAATGGAAGTAGGTTTGGTATCAATGAAATAAGTATCATTTTGAAACTGCGGAACATCCACGCCATAAACAGGGCAATCAACAAAATGGCCAAGGAGAGCGACATAAACAGGTTGTTTACCAAATAATGGGTACCCTTTTGAAAAACGAATGCTTTGCCGGTAACGATAATATTGTAGCGCTCCGGCGGGAAAAGTTTGTTGATTTCCGTATTCAAATCTTCTTCTATGCGTTCAAACCTATCGGGCTCGGTGTCTTTCATAAACGTAGTGATGCGGGCAAACTGCCCGGTGCTGTCCACATAACTGGTCAATAAATCGGTGTCTGTGTCGCTGCTTTTTGCATAGCTGAGAATAAAACTTGCTTCTTGGCTGTTCGGGAGTTGGTAATACTCTGGGTTTCCGTTATAAAAGGCCTGTTTTGAATATTTCACCAGCTCTACTACGGAAATGGGTTTTGCGAATTCGGGAATTTCCTTAATATGTTCCTGTAATTCATCTATTCTTTTTAGGGTAGAAAGGCTCATTACGCCGTTTTTCTTTTTTGTATCCACCAAAATTTCCAGGGGCATAATGCCTTCATATTCCTTTTCAAAAAAGCGGATATCGTCAAAAAACCCTGTATTTTTTGGCATATCCTCAATAAGGCTTCCTGAAATCTTTATGTTGTAGATTCCAATAATACTGGCGCATAGCCACAATACCACCACTATATAAATCAAGATTCGGTGGTCGCGCACCATGCGTTCAATCCAGTGAACAAATTTATTGAGCCAAACCTTGTTCAAGTGCTTTAGATGTTTTTCCTTCGGCACTGGCATATAGCTGTAAATAATTGGAATAATGCACAGGCACAGAAAATAGAGGGCCACAATATTGATGGAGGCCACCATTCCGAATTCCTGAAGCAGCTCACTCTTCACCAGCATAAAAGTGGCAAACCCTGAGGCCGTGGTCAAGTTGGTCATTAGCGTGGCGTTGCCCACCTTGGTAATAACGCGCTGTAATGATTTTGCTTGATTTCCGTGCTGTCTTATTTCATGTTGGTATTTGTTGATTAAAAAAACACAGTTTGGAATGCCGATTACGATTATCAAAGGAGGGATGAGCGCCGTCAAAACCGTAATTTCATAATGCATCATCCCCAAAAATCCAAAGACCCACATGACTGCAATGATAACGGTGACCATGGAAATTATGGTAGCTCTAACGGAACGGAAAAAGAAGAAAAAAATGAGGGAGGTCACCAGTAGCGCCGCGCCAATGAACATCCCTATTTCATCAATGATGCTCTGTGAATTGAGCGTGCGGATGTAGGGCATTCCTGAGGTGTAAACTTCTATCCCGGTTTGGACCTCAAAGGTTTCGATTAATGGAATTAAATCCTTAATCACAAAATCCTTTCGGGCAGCGGTGTTTACGATATCCTTTTTCATATATACGGCCGAGCGGATGCTCTGCTTGTCTGGGCTATAGATTAACCCGTCATAAAAAGGGAGATTGTTGAAAAGCTCTTCTTTGTACGCTGCAAGGTTTGAATCCGTAAAAATGGAGTCATGTATAAAGGGAACAAGCTCAAACCCTGTGGTATCCTTTTTTTTGGCGAGTTTTTTAAGGTTACCTACGGAAAGGGTGAAGGCTACTTCATTAAACTTCGCGAGGTCTGTGGTGAGTTGGTTCCAGGCCTTGAATTTTTCGGGCGTAAATATGGTAGAATCCTCGACCCCCATTACAATTAGGTTTCCTTCTTCGCCAAAAAGTGAAAGAAACTTGTTATATTCAAGGTTCACGGGGTGGTCAACCGGAAGGAGGTTCGCTTCGGTATAGGTGAAGCGCATATTTTTCCATTGCAGGGCGAGTAAAACGGTTATTCCTAAAATAACCAATAAAATCCAGGTGCGGTTTCTTATGATAAATCGCGCCACCCAGCTCCAAAAGCCGATACTGAAAAGTTTGTTCAAAGCAATTTTTTAAAAACTCGCACAAAGGTAACTATTCCGAATAAGTAAGAAATCTATTTTGAATGTATTTTGGAGAAGTGGATTTTTTCCAGAATAATTACCGATCCTCCATAATTCCGACTGGCAGCAGCGCTTCCCGAAATATATGAAGACGCTGCTAAATCTTTAGATTAAAGGTAAATTTAAATGAAATGTTATCCTCAAAATGGGGCAGGCTATAGTGGCCGTACCTATAGGCAAAGCTCAGCCCGAAGCCAAGGGCTATCTTGTTGAGCTCCAGTCCGGCTTCATTATATAAATGGTTCAGCTGATTAAAGGGTATTCCCAAATGTTCTTCAGGATGGCTCAACTCCCCAATGGCATGGCGCGAGAGTAGTACCAATTCCGGTTTCCAATTATTTGCAAGTTTAAATCTTCTAAACGTGTGCTTTAGCTGCAGCATGGCCAGCTTGTCTGAATAGAATTCTCCGAAATACATGGTCTCGAAACTCTGCATGCCCGCCACGGAGAACCGTTTGAAGAGCTCTTCCTTGGTAGGCTGGTTTGGGAAGGCGTGGAAAAGATGTGTCAAGGGCACGTCGCCCGTTGCAAGTTCCCCCTGTAGGAGTAAACTGGAACGGGAAAGGTTCTTCCGCTCGACTTCATAATCTATTTTCACTCCAAATTTTGTATAATTAAAGTCACTGTTGGCTATTCCTTTAAAGCCTTGGGTAATTTGGGCGCTCACTTTCGGCAGTACATCAGTGTTTCTTATTTTTCCCTCGGCGTTTACAATAGAGTCAGTTCGCAGCTTTATTCTAAAGGAAAGAATTGCCTCCGCAAGTTGATATTCATTATATAGGGTGCCTGCGTTTATGTAATGATACTCTTCAAAGTTTTCAATCTTTGAGTGTTGGAGGCGCAATTCGGTAAGTATATTCGGGGTGGGCTCGCTCTGCAGGTTTGCCTGCCACTGTGTGTATTTATAAAATTGGATTATATTGAGCAAACGCGGTTCAAATAGTGAATAGAACCTTGCGTCCGTCAAAAAATCATAGGTGCCAATTTCTTTTATATCGTCTGCATAATACAAACTCAGCCACGCATTTTTTTCCTTGTTCAAAAGTGCGCTTCCGCCCAAGCTATATTTAAGGATTTGGTCCTTAAACCCATAGGCCACATAGCCGCCCAGTTTGTAATTCTGAAAAAGTTTTTCGTTGGTAACCCCGCCAATTCCCAAGCGAAGGCCTTCGTGGATGTTATATTTAAAAAGAGTTTTAAGGTCAATGTCAAAAAACCCCACTGGCAGATAGCCTGTGGTGAAGGGATGCCCTTTTCTTTCGGAAAAATCGGCCAAGGTTTTCTTAATACCGGTTAAAGAATCCTTTTCGGTAACCTCGCTTTCTTGCGCAAATGCTGAAACCATCAAAAGGAATGAAAGATGCAAAATTAATGTACGCATGGGTTGTTGGCGCGGGGTTTCATTTTCTTAAAAGTAAAAAGAAAGCGGCAATGTTGCCGCTGTGTTGTATTTAGTTTAACGAAAAGTGATTTCTTAAACTGTCATTATTTCCTTCTCTTTTTTGGCGAGAATTTCATCAATTCTTTTAATGTGCTCATTGGTCATATCCTGTATGTCTTCTTCCAGGCTCTTTTTTAGGTCTTCTGAAATCTCCAAACCTTTGAGGTCGTTATTGGCATTTTTCCGGTCATTGCGAACACCAATTTTGGCTTCTTCAGCAACTCCTTTGGCCTGTTTTGCCAATTCCCTTCTGCGCTCCTCGGTCAAGGGCGGCACTGAAATTATTACGCTTTCGCCATTGTTCATCGGGTTAAATCCAATATTGGCCAGATGTATTCCCCGTTCTATTTCTGGAATCATTCCCCGCTCCCAGGGTTGGATAGTAATGGTCATTCCGTCTGGGGTGCTAACGTTTGCTACTTGGCTCAAAGGGGTGGGGCTTCCGTAATAATCTACCATCACGCTCCCCACCATCGCGGGCGATGCCTTTCCGGCCCGAATGTTTGCAAATTCCTTTTCAAGGTGCTTTAGGGCGTTCCCCATTGCTTCCTTAGTGCCGTCAATTATAAAATCTATTTCGTCTTCCATTTTATTCAGAATTCAGCCCTTCGACTGCGCTCAGGGTGAGAGGTTAAATATATTTTTTACAAATTCACTTTTGTCCCAATTTTTTCTCCGGAAACTACTTTCAGAAGGTTGCCTTTGGTGTTCATATCAAAAACGATGATCGGCAGTTCGTTTTCCTGGCTTAGGGTAAAGGCGGTCGTGTCCATTACTTTTAGGCCTTTCTGCAACACATCTTCAAAACTTATAAAATCAAATTTTGTTGCAAGCTTGTCCTTTTCGGGATCGCTGGTGTAAATGCCGTCCACGCGGGTCCCTTTCAAAATTACATCGGCGCCAATTTCAATGGCCCGTAATACGGCAGCAGAATCTGTTGTGAAATAAGGGTTTCCCGTGCCGCCGCCAAAGATAACCACCCGTCCTTTTTCAAGATGCCGGATTGCTTTTCTACGAATAAAAGGTTCGGCAACTTCGTTGATGTTTATTGCGGTTTGAAGCCGGGTTGCCACATCTTCATTTTCAAGTGCGCTCTGCAACGCAAGTCCGTTTATTACCGTTGCCAGCATTCCCATGTGGTCGCCCTGCACGCGGTCCATTCCGCTACTTGCGCCGGACAAACCTCTAAAAATATTACCGCCACCAATAACGATGGCCACTTCAACTCCTATTTCGGTGATCTGTTTAATTTCCTGAGCGTATTCTTTGAGACGAACGGGATCAATTCCGTATTGCTGTTCGCCCATCAAGGCTTCGCCGGAAAGTTTCAAGAGGATTCTTTTGTAGTGCATGGCCATTTTTTACTGCGCAAAAATAAGAAAATTATGGTGGTTTGGGCATCAAAATTTAAATTCAAAATCCTGACTTCCAATTTTCAAAAATCTGGATTTTGATGCAAATACTGCAGAAAATCTTTGTTTTTTTTGATTGCCTACCAAGTTTTTCTGAAAAGGGAACAAAACTTTGATGACATTTCTCCCGGTTGTTCGATGAAAACCTGCACACCTTTTAATAGTCTCTCACTTTTTAATGAATTTTTAAAAATTTTACATTATGAAAAACCAACTACTTTTTTTCCTTTCATTCCTTGCCGTGAGCGTTTCGGCACAAAATAAAAACGTGGTTTCCCATTATGGAGTTGAACCTTCACAGTTTGAATTTCATCCTGTGGAACTCGAAAAATCCGAGTGCATTACGCAAGAAGCAAGACAAGAAGCGCTAAACGCTATTGCCGCGAACAAGAAAGAAATTCTTAAAAGCAACCCCGCTGCCTTTAAAATTACGGGCAGCCATCCGCTATTTATGTTGCCGATAAGGGCCAAAGCCGGTTTCAACGATTATGGATATTATACCCTTAATAACCAAGTGGACCATAACTTTACGCCAAACAATAACTTGGAGGATTATAACTGCGGGCAACGGACTTACGATTGGGCGTCGGGCAACCACGGGGGTACAGACTATATTTTATGGCCATATCCTTGGACCAAAATGGCAGAGGAAATCATGGAAATTGTGGCCGCCGCCGAAGGTGTCATTATCGACAAACGCGATGGCAATTTTGATTTGATGTGTTCAAATAACGGGAATCCCAATTGGAACGGGATAATCATTGAACATGCAGACGGTTCGCAGGCGTGGTACTGGCATTTTAAGAGTGGCGCCATCACCTCTAAAGGAGTAGGTGACACTGTGGCCGTTGGGGAATATTTGGGCGCGGCCGGCAGTTCGGGCAGCAGCGATTGGCCCCATCTACATTTCGAAGTATTCGATTCAAATGGCGTGCGTATTGATCCGTATGCCGGCCCCTGCAATGAAATGAATTCAGAGACTTGGTGGCAGGATCAGCCCGATTATAATATTCCTACCATAAACCGTCTTTCCACCCATTATTCCACCGAACTTTATCAAGACTGCCCAAACCCAGAAATCACTTATGAAGAACTGAATTTTGAACCCGGCGAATTGATGGCATTGCGCCTTTTTTATCGCGATATTCAAGAAGGTGCAAATACAGATATCACTATTTATGCCCCCAATGGATCTGTTTTTATGAGTTACACATGGACTGCAAATTGGGGTATGGATTATGCAACAGCTTGGGCCCAATGGATTTTTGACATAGACAATAACTGGCCCGATGGAGTTTATAATGTGGAAGTTGTTTTTGGAGGAAATACTTATGAAACCATTTTTGGGGTGAACACTAATTTAGGCGTTGAAGATTTGCACCAAACCGAAATTGTGATGTACCCAAACCCAGCAACATCACAAGTTTTCTTGGACAGCAACAAGCCCATTGACTCCATAACGCTTTTCGATCTGGCTGGGCGTTCCATTCGTTCCTTTCAGCCGCACACTTCCAAAGCAGAAATAGACCTAATGGATCTGGCTTCGGGAATTTATTTGATTAAGGCGGTTTCCGGGTCTGAAACCCAAACTTTTAGGGTGAATAAATTATGAAATCAATCATACTGATTTTGATGGCATCGGTATTGTTTGCACCAAAAACAATTTTGGCCCAACAACTTGTTTGGGCCAAAAGTGTAGGTGGAATCGGTTTTGACCGCGGTGAATCCATAGCCGTAGATGCCCAAAATAATATATATACCCTCGGATATTTTG
>JBEBRF010000002.1:0-58283 GCA_040394975.1 Aequorivita soesokkakensis | reverse complement strand
CTCCCAAATCCACCAAAACCGCGTTGTTTTCTTTGTGTATCAACTTTGAAATTTCCTCGATTGGCGTGCTCTTTTTTACGATTGGGAAAGGTTTGTGCATCACTTCCTTAATGGGAAGCTGGGCCACATTTTTATTTTCCAGAAATTTCCGAAGTAAATCGGTTTCGTCGAGAGCGCCCACAAAACCTGAAGTATCCTCCACAGGAATCTGGCTGATGTGGTATTTTTTCATCCGTTCAATTGCATGGCCCACAAGCTCTTCGGTTTTTACGGTAATCAATGGTTTGTCCGCGTGTTCCTGTATTAAATCGGAAGCGTATTTTGCCTCATCTTCCACAAAACCGCGTTCGCGCATCCACTCGTCGTTGTACATTTTTCCAACATATCTACTTCCGTGATCGTGGAAAAGTACGACTACCACATCGTCCTTCGTAAATTTATCTTTCAGTTGAAGTAAGCCTTTTATGGCCGCCCCGGCAGAATTCCCCAAAAAGAAGCCTTCCATTTTTGCCAGCTTTTGGGTATAGATTGCGGCGTCTTTATCGGTTACTTTAGTAAAACCGTCAATTACATTAAAATCCACATTCTTCGGAAGAATATCTTCGCCAATTCCTTCGGTTATATATGGATAGATTTCGTTTTCGTCAAAAATTCCTGTTTCGTGATATTTTTTAAAAACACTTCCGTAGGTATCAATTCCCCAAATTTTCACGTTCGGGTTTTGCTCTTTTAAATATTTTCCAACTCCGCTGATAGTTCCTCCCGTTCCAACTCCAACCACAAAATGCGTTACTTTTCCATCGGTCTGTTTCCAGATTTCTGGGCCGGTGCTTTCGTAATGTGCTTTTGCGTTGCTTGGATTGTCATATTGGTTTACGTACCAACTATTTGGAGTTTCCTCTGCCAACCTTTTTGAAGTGGAATAATAACTACGCGGATCTTCGGGCGCAACGTTTGTTGGACAAACAATTACTTTGCTCCCAACGGCCTTTAAAATATCAATCTTCTCTTTACTTTGTTTGTCGCTGATTACGCAGACCATTTTATAGCCTTTTATAATGGCAACCAAAGCCAAGCCCATCCCAGTGTTTCCGGACGTGCCTTCAATGATTGTTCCGCCGGGTTTCAATCTGCCATCGGCTTCGGCGTCCTCGATCATTTTTACGGCCATTCTATCTTTTACAGAATTGCCGGGATTAAAAGTTTCATATTTGGCTAACACCAAAGCGGGAATATCCCCAATTATTTTGTTGATTTTTACCATGGGCGTGTTGCCGATGGTTCCCAATATATTTTCTGCGTATTCCATTTCCGTGTTTTAAGAATGCAAAGGTATCATTCTGAATTTTGAATTATGAATTTTGAATTATGAAATATGGATTATTGGCAAACAAAAAGACCTCACAGGTTTCAAAAACCTGTGAGGTCTTTTTAAACTTATCTTAAAAAATATTATTCAGAAATTATATTAGTCATCTTTAATATTTCCTCATCTTCGGTTTCATTATATGTGGATGCGTAAAGTAATTTTACATTTTCATCGTAAAGCAAAAGCAACGACATTCCATATTCATCGTGACCAAGGGCCATTTCCTGCACAAAAGCATCATATTTTTTCCATCTGCGTTTTCCATATTCATCGCTTACCATAAAAGTGTTTGCGTTGAAATTATGTTTTTCACTTAAAAAATTCTTTACGTTAAGTAATTTATCATTCCCATCTTTTTCAATATTCAAAATGTAAAGTTTCACCGAAGGATTGCTTTCTATCCAATCCAACAATTTGGGCAAAAAAGCCACGCAAGGTTTGCACCAAGTACCGAAAGAATAGATTAAATGGAATTGATGTTCTTTATCCGTTTTCACCAAGGAATCAAATTCCGTTTTGTTCAAGCTATATATTTAGTTTTTATTTGAATTAAGCACTTCATCGTAATCAGTGATGGTTTTTGTGAAGTAAGTTTCTTGTGCAAAAAAATTGGTAACACATAAAAGGAATAAAAAGAATGTAATTTTTTTCATTTTTAAATTTTTAAAAAACAAAGGTACAAAAGCAATGAATTGGGATTGCTTCACTGCGTTCGCAATGTTACTCAAACCGAATCGCCTTCACCGGGGAAATTTTCGAAATAATAAAAGAAGGTATCAAAAGCATCAAAAGGCAAAGCAGAAATGTGCCGCCGTTCAATATTAAAATATAGTCCAAGCTCAAGTAAACGGGGGCTTCGTTTACATAATATGTATCGGGATTCAATGGAAAAAATTTGCCATATTTCTGAATTAAAAGCAGTCCAATCCCAATCACATTTCCCCAAAAAAGGCCAACGCCAATCAAATACATCGCGTTGTAAAGAAACACTTTCCGCACACTCCAATCGCTGCTTCCCAAGGCTTTTAAAATCCCAATCATCTGCGTTCGTTCCAAAATCAAAACCAAAAGTGCGGTTATCATATTAATTCCCGCCACCAAAATCATAATCCCAATTATCATTATAATATTAAAGTCGAAAAGATCGAGCCATTCAAAAATGGAGGCGTATTTATCGCGAATGGTCTGCGTGTCCAGCGTGCTTTCGGTTTCGTGGTAAACCGCGTTTCCTATTGGGATTATTTCGTCGAAATCATTCACAAAAACCTCAAAAGCACCAATCTCATTTTCTTCCCATTTGTTCAATCGTTGGATGTGGCGAATGTCCGTAATAATAAATTGTTCATCAAACTGCTGAAACCCGCTGTTATAAATACCAACAATATTAAAACCACGACTTCGCGGGGTTTTGGAAACTTCATCGTTCAGGAAAAAAGTGGTCACTTTATCGCCCAATTTCAATTGGAGCCGGTTCGCCAAATATTCCGAAATGAGAATATCTTCATTCAAATCGCTTTTAAAATCGGGCAGTTTTCCTTCCACCAAAAAATCCTCGAAAGCAGTCCAATCATAATCATTGCCAACGCCTTTCACCACAACGCCCTCAAAATCGGTTTCGGTGCGGATTACGCCGCCTTTTGAGGCCGTAACCTGCACGTGTTTTATACCGTCAACATTTTTGAAATTGGGATAAAAAGGCTGGTTTTTTGAAATTGGGTTTTGGGAATCGTTGGAAAAATTGGTGTCGAAATTTGTAATAATTATATCGCCATTAAACGCGGAAACCTTTTCGCGGATCTTCTTTTGAAGCCCAACGCCCGTAGCGATTGAAACGAGCATCATAATAATTCCGAGCGCAATTGCAGTGATGGCAATTTTTATAATCGGCGCCGAAATACTACTTTTATAGTCCTTGGAAGCAATGATGCGCCGGGCGATGAAAAATTCGAAATTCACTGCGGTTTTATGAAATTAACTTTTTTCAAAAATACAGTTTTATTGGTGGTTTTGGTTGCTTTTTCCTGCGGAAGTTCGGTGGAGAAAAAAGAACAGCGAGAAGAGAAAAAAGAAAAAAGAATAGAGAAAAGAGAACAGGGAATAGAGAAAAAAGACGAAGAAATAATTGTGGGTGCCGAGCGGTTTTCGGAATATTTTGATTTGTTGAAGGATAAAAATGTGGGCGTGGTAGCAAACCAGACTTCATTTTTAGAAAATGAAAAGCAGCATTTGGTTGATTTTTTAGTTTCGAAGAAAATTTCAGTGAGAAAAGTTTTTGCTCCCGAACACGGTTTCCGCGGAACGGCAGATGCAGGCGAACACGTGAAGGATGGCGTTGATTCAAAAACCGGAATTCCATTGATTTCCCTTTACGGAAACAATAAAAAGCCATCGCAGGAACAATTGAAACGAATTGATGTAGTGGTTTTTGATATTCAAGATGTGGGCGCGCGGTTTTACACCTATATTTCCACGTTGCATTATGTGATGGAAGCTTGCGCGGAAGCGGGAATTCCCGTAATTGTCCTCGACCGCCCAAACCCAAACGGCCATTATATTGATGGTCCTATTTTGGAAATTGAACACCAAAGTTTTGTGGGAATGCACCCAATTCCCGTAGTCCACGGAATGACGATTGGTGAATATGCAGCAATGATAAACGGCGAAGAATGGCTGAAAAATAAGATGAAATGTGAGCTGACTATTATTGAAATGAAAAATTATACACACAAAACCGAATATTCACTTCCCATAAAACCATCTCCCAATTTACCGAACGATCAGTCTATAAATCTGTACCCAAGTCTGTGTTTTTTTGAAGGCACATTTATAAACGCCGGCCGCGGAACCAATATGCAGTTTCAGGTTTTTGGCGCGCCGAGTTTGCCCGCTTCAAAATACACTTTTGAATATACGCCGCAACCGAATGAAGGATCGAAAGACCCGAAATTCAAGGATCAGCTTTGCCACGGAAAGGACCTTCGGAAGGAACCGCAATTAAATAAAATAAATCTGGAATGGTTGATCGATGCTTACAATGCGAATGGGAAAAAGAAGGATTTTTTCAATTCATTCTTCGTAAAACTTGCCGGAACCGAAAAACTTCAAAAGCAAATTGAGCAAGGTTTATCTGCGGAAGAAATCAAGGATTCTTGGAAAACCGGCCTCGAAAATTTCCGCGTAATCCGCGAAAAATATTTACGCTACGAGTGAAAAATTCACCATCCGAATTTTATCGGGTTTGGGAAATTTATAAGATTTAATCCGCACCGCGTGAATTCCGAAACCGTATCTTTGCAAACATGCCCACCAAACCAAAAAACAAGCTCACCGAAGGTAAAATCCTAACCTCCCTTTTAACCCTTGCACTGCCAATTATATTAGCAAATATCCTGCAATCTGCCTATCAGCTTATTGACACCTTTTGGCTCGGAAGGCTTGGTGCACACGCGGTGGCGGCGGTTAGCCTAAGTTTTCCGATGTTGTTTCTCGTCATTTCTGTGGGGGCAGGGCTCACTTTGGCCGGCACGGTGCTCGTGGCCCAATACAAAGGTGCCGAAAACCAAAAACTGGTAGATTTTATTTCTTCGCAAAGTGTATCGCTAATATTTTTAACCTCAATTGTTTTGGCTCTTGTGAGCTATTTTACGGCAAGCCCTTTAATGAAACTGATTGGCGCCGGACCCGAAATTTATGACGAAGCGGTGATTTATTTCAAAGTTTCGTCCGTTGGTTTTGTATTTCTCTTTCTGTTTTTCATTTTCCAATCATTAATGCGCGGAATAGGGAATGTGATGCTGCCTGTGTATATCGTGCTTTCCACCGTGCTTTTGAATGCCGTTTTGGACCCACTTTTTATTTACGGTTTTGGACCAATTCCGGGTTACGGAGTTGCGGGGGCAGCAGTGGCAAGCGTGATTACACAAGGAATTGCCGCCTCCATCGGACTGTTTATTCTCTTTAGGGGAAAAAATGGGATAAAGATTAGCCTAACGGCAATGAACCTGAAATGGACGAGTTTAAAAAGAATCTTCAGCCTCGGCCTTCCGTCCAGTATTGAACAATCCACGCGGGCATTGGGGATGACGATGATGGTAGTGTTGGTCACGAGTTTTGGGAGCGACATTCTCGCGGCCTACGGAATTGGTGCGCGAATACTCAGCTTTATTATAATTCCTGCTTTAGGGCTTGCTATTGCTACCACTTCTTTGGTGGGACAAAATATTGGTGCCCTAAAAATAAAACGTGCCGAAAAAGTAGCCAACCTCAGCGCGAAAATATCCTTCGTCGGTTTTACCGCTTTGGGAATTTTGTTTTTCTTCCTTGCCGAGCCGTTGGTAGCTTTCTTTATTCCAAATGACCCCGCGGTAATCCGTGACGGTGCCTTGTTTATGAAAATAATGGCGCCCAGTTTTGGGCTGTTGGGGCTGCAACAAGTTATGAACGGGACTTTTAATGGCGCCGGTTTCACCCAGGCATCTATGCTTATTTCCATTCTCAGCCTGTGGATTATACGTTTTCCACTGGCCTATTTATTGGCGAATAACACAAGTTTGGGGTTCGTGGGAATTTGGTGGGCGTTCCCTATTTCCAACTTAATTGCTGCCGCCGTGGCATTTATTTATTACAAAACTGGGTATTGGAAACTACGCGTTATCCGAACCCGAAGTTATCTCACGGGAATCAATGAGGTAAACGAATAACAGGCAAATTTTAATGCGATCTTTTGTTTCTGATTTCTGAAAAACTGTTATCGCGGCAAGCGTTTTTTCATCTCTTCCACAATATTAAAAGCTGCAGGGCAAATGGCCACATTTTTGAGTGTGAGGTTTGAAATCTGCTGAAATTTCTTTCGGTCCGTATGTGGAAATTCGCGGCAAGCTTTCGGGCGAACGTCATAAATACTGCAATAATTATCCGTGCCCAAAAATGTGCAGGGAACACTTTGCAAAACGTAATCTTTGTCCTCATCAATGCGCAAATAGGTTTCTATAAACTGTTGCGGTTTCATCCGGAAATGTTTTGAAATCCGCTCAATATCTTTATCGGTGAAAAGTGGGCCGGTGGTTTTGCAGCAGTTGGCACACGTCAAACAATCGGTTTTTTGGAATTCTTCCTCGTGCAATTCCTGCATCAAATTATCCAGATTTTTGGGCGGCTTTTTCTTCAGCTTCGCGAAAAACTTTTTGTTTTCCGCTTCGGCTTCTTTAGCTTTTTGTGGAAGTTGTTTCAGAATATTTTCCATCTCAGTTTTCTCTGCGTCCTCTGCGCCTTTGCGGTAAAATTTCCACCGCAAAGGCGCAGAGGGCGCAAAGTTTATTTATTTGGTTTCGAAAACCATTTCTCCATTTATAAAAGTCGCAACTACCTTTGTATTTGGAATTTCCTTTTCATCAACCTTCATAATATCTTTATCGAGAATGGTGAAATCTGCAAACTTCCCAACCTCAATGCTTCCCTTTTCACTTTCTTCAAAATTGGCGAAAGCCGCCCAAATTGTCATTCCGCGCAAGGCTTCTTCACGAGTTAAAGCATCCTTCATTTGAAAACCGTTTTCGGGATAATTCTTTAAATCCTTTCGGGCAACTGCGGCGTAAAAAGTGTACATTGGGTTAACTTGCTCCACCGGAAAATCAGTTCCCAACGCAATTTTTCCTGCTTTTTCCAACATTGTTTTGTAAGCGTACGCATATTTTATTCGCTCGGCTCCCACTCTATCCTGCGCCCAATACATATCGCTGGTGGCGTGCGTGGGTTGTACGGACGGAATAATATTTTCGGAATAATATTCAAAATCCTCTTCGGAAAGAATTTGGGCGTGCTCCACCCGCCAACGTCTGTCCGCTTTTCCTGCCAAAGCTTTTTTGTAAGCCCGCAACACAGAAATATTTGCGGAATCGCCGATAGCGTGGGTGTTCATCTGAAATTCGGAAGCGGCCAATTTTTCGGCCAAATAATCCAAACTATCCGCAGGTGTAATCATTGCCCCAAAATGTCCGTGCAAATCGGAATATTCCTCACGCATCGCGGCACCGCGCGAACCCAAAGCGCCATCGGCATAAATTTTAAAGGAACGCACGTTCAACCGGTCGGTTTTATAAATACCATTTTTTAAATAATAATCCAGATTTTCCGGACTGTTGCTGACCATCGCATACATTCTGAGTTTAAATTTTCCTTCTTTTTGAAGCGAATCGATCAACTCGATAATATTTCGATTTAAACCCGCGTCGGCAACGGTTGTCAATCCATGTTGAAAACAGATTTTTTCGGCTTCCAAAAGGGCTTCGGTTGAAACTTCATACGTTATTTCGGGGAAGGTTTTATCTATCAAATCCATCGGACTGTCAATCAAAATTCCGGTTGGCTCGCCGTTTTCCAAAACAACTTCGCCGCCCGGAATTTTGGTTTTTGCAGTGATTCCCGCGAGTTCCATCGCTTTTGAATTCACCAAATAAGCGTGCCCATCAATCCTTTGCAACGCAACGGGCGTATCAGGAAAAAGCGAATCGAGTTCTTTTTTTGTTGGGAAGTTCTTGTTTTCCCAATCGTTTTGGTCCCAACCGCGGCCTATTATGTACGGCATATTTTTCTCATTCTGAAAAGCTACGGTACGTTCCAAAATTTCATCAAAACTGTTAGTTCCAACTAAATTCACATTCTGCAATCCAAGCCCGAGGCCGTACAAATGTGCGTGGGCGTCGATGAGGCCGGGAACTACCGTATTTCCTTTTGCATCGTAGGTTTTCATTATTTTATATTTTGATTCCAATTCCGCGGAATTACCAATTTCGAGGATTTTTCCATCTTTTACGACGAAGGCTGTTGCCGTGTCGAAATTTTCATTTACAGTATAAATTGTTGCGTTTTTTATCAGGAAATCTGCCGGAAGTTTCTTGGGAGCACAGGAAAATAGGGCGATGGCACAGCAAAGGAAGAGTAGTTTTTTCATTTTGAATTGATTGAAGTGCAAAAATAGAAAAGTAAAGTGGATGCTTTAAGATATATTTCAAATTAAAATTGACTTTGAAGATATACTAAAAAGATATACTTTTGGTGAAAAATGTAAGCAATGAAAACTGTATCGTTAAAAATTGATGACTCCATTTTTGGAGAAACGGAAAAAATTCTGGAAAACATTAAAAAACCGCGTAATCGTTATATTAATGAGGCTATCGCCTTTTACAATGAATATCAAAAAAGAAAAATCATAGAAAACCAGTTAAAAAAAGAATCAAAAATTGTTGCCTCAAATTCTATGGAAATAATGGCCGAATTCGAAATTTTCGAAAATGAAAATTAAGCAATTTGAAATATGGATCGCCGATTTAAATCCGCAAATTGGAACAGAGCCCGGAAAAACCCGCCCCATGCTAATCATTCAAAATAATCTGCTTAACGGTGTGCCGCATCCATCAACAATTATTTGTCCAATAACCACCCAGATTTTTAAAAAATCAGAGATTTTAAGGGTGAATCTGCCCGCTGGAACGGCAAATTTAAAACAGGAAAGCGCGATTTTAATAGACCAAATTAGGGCAATTGACAATAAAAGACTGCTTCAAAAAACAGGAATTTTACCTTCGGAATTTCAGGAACAGGTAAAGGAAAACATTAAAATTGTACTCGATTTATAGAATATTTCTCCTTGTCAAATCACGGGAAGTGTGATGGATTGTCAAAATATCAATTCTCTTTTCAGAAACTTTTTTGTAAATAATCCTATAATTTCCTTCTACTAATTCTCGGATGTTTTCAATCTTTATTTCTGGAACAATTTTGCCGGAATAGCTATGTGTGTACAAGATTTTAACTCTATTGCGAATTTTTATAATTTGCAACTTCGCATATTTTTCGGAGTCCTTCGAAATATATTCGAATATATACCTTAAATCCTCAATCGATTGCCGCGTCCAATTTATTTGAACCATTTTTGAAGTTCTTTATCCAATTGTGAATCTGAAATAACTTCATCCCTATCCGATTGGGAAATTCCATTTTCAATTTTCTCAATCAAAATAAGCCTTTCAACCAATTCATCAATCGTAAATTCATTGGGCAATTCTGCGAGATGTGATTGTACTATTTTTTTTGTCAACATAATAAAAAATTTGAAATGAAGGTACGAATGAAATTACAATCTAAAAAATCCAATTTTTACCAATCAAACTTATAAGTAACCCCCGCCAATCCTTGGATTCCTTGCACGGGATAGTTCATCCATTTTTCGTAATTGTTGCCAAAAAGATTGCTCCCCTTTACAAAAGCCGAAAGTCTGTCGGTAAACCTGTATCCAAAATTTATGTTTGCGTCAACATAGCCATCAAGCGTAATTTCTTGATCCATTGAATTTCCAAAGGGATCATTATTCATTACAAAATCCTTTCGTTCGCCAACATAAAATATAGAAGCGCCTCCGTACAATTTTTCGGTTATATTGAAATTCGAAAACACCGAAGCCTTTAAATCCGGCAGGTTCCACGCTTCATTTTGCAAATCGGTGCTGTAACTATTATAAATTCCGTTAATTCCCAAAGAGAATATATTCGAAACTTCTACTTTCACTTCCGCGAAAAAAGTCAACGTATTAACGTCGTCATAAACCACATTGAAGGAATTTCCGAACTCATAACCTTCCAATTCCGGCGCCAGCAAATTAATGAAATTGGCCTGAAACAACGCTCTGTTTTCATCCTTTCCGTAAGAAGCTCTCACATTATAACCCACGGAATTTGAAATTTTTCCTTTAATTCCCCCGAAACCTTCGTATAGTTTTTTGGTGGGAGCAATAGTTAAAGTTGGCGAAACAAAGGGATTTTCTTCCTTGAAATTATAATAGGAATTTTGCTGAAGTCCGCCTTCCGCCCCACCGTAAACAATTACGGTTTCGTCCAGCAAACGGTACGAAGCATTCAATCTTGGGTACAATGAAAATTCGGTATCGCTGTTTTCGGAATCCAAACTCACATAGCCCGCAACGCCCAATGAAACCGATAGATCGTCATTTACAAAAGTGATTGACGGCGCCAAGCCGGCGTTTAAATAGCTATATTTTATATCGGAAGTATTTGTATAATTTCTGTCAAAACTGCCGCTTAAATAATCAATATCGCCATCAATTTTGAACGTCAAATTTTCCAACGGAAATGAAAACTCGGGCTTCAAGGTTGCGTTAAATTCCGAAGAAGAAAATGCATCCGTCAAATAGCGAAGGTTCACTGCAGCTTTTTCAAAAAACGAATCGTCAATTGCAATACTTCCGCCCGCAAAACCGCTGATGTAAGTTTGCTGTGGATCTATTGTAACATTTGGTTCCTGAATATAAACTATCTCCGGCACTCCGTACCAATTGTAAAGTTGGTGCTCCACGCCCGCGTCCAATCTATAAGTTGCATCTTTTTGGCGGCTCGTATAATTTGCATCAAGGCTTGTGTCGTAATATTTATTATCCAATTTCACACCTTTTATATCGCCCTGCGAGGAATTGTGGCGGAAGAAAAACCCTGTATTATCGGTACGGCTGATTTCGAAATTGCTATAAAATTCGCCCAAGATTGAAGTGTAATTCCCGAAACCTAACGTGGCGTAATTATCGTATAATTTTATGGGTTTTGCCTTTTCAACCGTGGTTGCCTTTCCTTTTGCAGGCGTAAATGTGGAAGCTACCGGCACCGAGAAAATACTGTACTTCACTTCCTTTTTTGTGGTTGAAATGGAATCGTTCAAACTTGGAGTTTCCTTTACTTTGAAGGCATCCGAAATTGTGGGTGTATATGGTTTTACAATATTCACCACCTCCGGATCGAGTTCCTTTTCTTGGGAAAACATCGAGAATTGGAACAATAAAATTGTTGCGAATGAAAATAACAGTATGCGTTTCTTTGACATATTATTTTATTTGTAAAAAAGATTGATAAACCTCACAGGTCTTTGAGACCTGTGAGGTTTTATGTTTTTAGTTTCCCGTTTCAACGGATGAATTTGTTTTCGCTTCCGCGTTTTTGATTACTGCCAATTCCGCTTTTGCTTCTTCAACTACTTCCGGGAAATCGGGGAAATTCTTGATTACACTTTCTAAAATATAAGTGGCTTGGTAGGCATCTTTCAAAGCATAAAAATTCTTCGCCATCAGCACCAAACCTTTGGCGCCGTATAATTTATAACTGGAATAATCTTTCGCCAATTTCTGCACGGAAGCATTTGAAGCTTCAAAATTCCCATCTTTATTTTTGAAATACGCATCATAATAAAGCGCTTCGGCGGCAAGTTGGCCGGTTGCAATTTTTTGGACTTCTGCGTAAGCGGTTTTTGCTTTTTCTTCATTATTCGTTTTCATCGCGGAACGGGCAATAATTACCTGCGCATCACTTTTTATGGAATTGTCGATTTTTGAATTCTGAAGCACTTTTTCGGCATAATTTACCGCTTCGGAATATTGTTTCAATTCATACGAAGCCTTCATTTTATTGGCCTGTGCGAAGATGATATTCTGCGGGAAATCCGCTTCGTCTTCCAAACGGTTCAGATATTTTAGCGCATTTTGATAATCCTTTTTGCCCAAATACAATTCTGAAACGCGTGCCAAAGCTTGCTCCGTAAATTCGCTCCGTTCCCGATTTACAACATATTCAAAATGCGGAATTGCGGCATCATTTTTCGCATCGGCAAAATAAATCTGGCCCAAATAAAAATGTGCATTTTGCGCGTGCTGTCCATTCGGGAATTGCTTCAAATACTCCTCAAAACGGCTTTTCGCCTGACTTTGGTTGTTTTCCAAATAGGGTTTTTCGGCGGCCAAATATGCAGCATCGTCAAGTTCCGTATCGCCAACTTCCACATAATCGAGCGTTTTTACCCAAGCTGCATAATCGTCAACATTACCCTGATCAATATAAATAATTTTTGCGGAAGCCACGGCCTGCAAAGCTTCGGACGTTGATGGGAAATCTTTCGCCACCCTTTTGAAAATTGCCAGTGCCTCATTGCTTTTTCCGGTATTTTCATAAATCAACGCTTTTTTCAGCAACGCCTTTGAAACAAAACTGCTGTTTGGAATATCGCGAATCAATTGATCGTATGCCGAAATCGCCTCGGAATTTTTGTTTTGGGCAACGTAGCTATTTCCCAATTCATACAGCGCGTCATCGCGGTAAACCGATTTTGGATATTTTTTCGTGAAAACAATCAGTTCCTCAATTTTCTTTTCACTTCTATCCACAAAACCATAACTGATGGCTTTTTGGAAATCGGCATAATCGTTTTCGCCGCCCATTTCCGCGGCAGCGTTGTAATTTTCCATCGCCGGCCAATATTGGCTGGTCACAAAATAACTGTCGCCCAGTCGTAAATAAGCGTCTTTTTTGCGCACTTTTTCTGCCGAAGCGGAATTCACATAACTTTTGAAATTCGAAATGGCCTCGGTATAATTTTTAAGTTTGAAGTGGTTGTAGCCCAAATTGTATTTCAAATTTTTGTTTTCCGAAGTGTTTTGCGAACCGGACATTTGCGCAAAATTCTTATATCCGGCCAGCGATTTTTCAAAATTTGAAAGTTGGTAATCGCTTTCCGCAATCCAATATGTAGCGCGGGCCGCGAAGTTTGCATTTTCGGGATATTTCAAACTTTTATCGAAAAAGGAAATCGCTTCGTTGTAATTTGCTTCGTTGTACAATTCCATTCCCCGGTAAAAAGCTACTTTTTGGTATGCGGCTTTGTCGGCGAAATTTTTGTTGTTTTCCAACAAATCCAACGCTTCCTTGTAATTTTTTGAAGTGATGTAGCTATCAATCAGCAGTTTTTTCAGCTCGTCGTTGTTTGGATTGTCGGGGTATTTTTCGATGAAAGCGAGTAAAACCTGTGGCGTGCTTTGGTAGCTGTTCCCAATTTCATAACTCAATTTGGCATAATTCAAAAATGCATCTTCCTGAATTTCGGCGCTAAAATCCATTTCCGAAGCATTTTTAAAAGCGTTCAAAGCTTCCTGTTTTTTGTCGAGTTTCAAATAACTTTCCGCCAAATGGTAATAGGCATTTTGGGCAACGGCGTTTTTTCCGTCTACAATTTTGTTGAACTCGCCGATGGCACTTTCGTAATTTCCCTGTTTGTAATATGCGTAACCGAGCTGGTAATAATCGGTATTGTTCCACTTTCCGCGCATGCCTTTGTATTCCTTTAAATATGGAATTGCTTCGGAATATTGGCCGAGATTGAAATAACTTTCGCCAATAATTTTTGAAAGTTGGCTTTTTTCCGCGGGGCTGGAATTGTCGAACTGCTCCTTCCCCATTTCGATGGCTTTCTCGAAATTGCCGAGCTTGAAATTCATATCGGCCTGGTAATAACTAAGGTCTTCGGAATAGCGCTCTTCGCCTTTTACCGCTTCAAAATTTTTGTTCGCCTCTTCGTAATCATCGCCTTCGTAAGCTATAAAACCCAAATAATATTTGGCCTGCGCCCCGTATTTTTGAGAAGTTGAAACTTTGTTGAAATATGGTTTTGCATCGTCATATCTTTTCGCCTTAAAAAATGCGTAACCGTTGTTGAAATTATACTGTTCCCGCTCGCTTCGGCTTAAACTTCCTTCGTCAACTTTTTCGTACCATTTTTGGGCGTGGGCATATTTTCCGTTTTCGAAATAGAAATTTGCAACGTCTATAAATGCTGAATTTCGCTTTAAACTTGTTGGGTATTTTTCAACAAAATCCTCCATCAACTGGTCGGCATTTTGCTGGTTCAATCGCACAGCCGCATTGGCTATATAATAAGCACAATCGCTCTGCACGGTTTCGCCGTTGCTGTTGTTTTTTATTTTGTCGAAAAGACTTTGCGCGGCCAAAAACTGCCCGTTATTGTAGAGTTCCAGCGCTTGGTTGAATTCGGCAAAATCGTTCGTATAAGCTGCGGTTTGCTGCGAAAATGATGAAAATGAAAGGAATAGAAAAAGCGAAAGGACACAGAAATTCTTCGTCATTATTTACAGTTTTTGTGGCGTAAAGATATTTAAGTTTAAATGTAGCTTTCGGCGATACTGTAAATATTTAAGGTTTAATTAACGAATGTTTTTTTGATGGATTTATTGGGATTATAACGCCCGAAATTGCAATAAATTACATTCGAAAATATTCTTTAATTTTAAAGAATTACAATTCCATTTCAAAAATTCGGCAAAAATAAATGGCTACAAAATTCAAAGGGAAATACAGGATTGAATCCATCCGTGCGCAATGGTGGGATTATGGTTGGAATGGAGCCTATTTTATAACCATTTGCTGCAAAAATAGGAAACATTATTTTGGGGAAATTGTAAATAACAAAATGGTTTTATCGCCTTTGGGAATTATTGCGGATATATTTTGGCACGAAATTACAAATCATTCAAAACACGTTTCATTGGGTGAATTTGTTGTTATGCCCAATCATATTCACGGAATTTTATTAATTGACAAACCGGATGGCGATGATGGTGGCAATGGCGACGATGGCGGCGATGGTGGCAATGGCGATGATGGCGGTGATGGTGGCGATGGCGGTTATGGTGGCAATGGCGGCGATGGTGGCGATGGCGGCGATGGTGGCGACAGGGTCGATGGGGTCGATGGGGTCGATGGTGGCGATGGTGGCGATGGTGGCGATGGTGGCGATGGGGGCGATGGGGGGCGATGGGGGCGATGGGGGCGATGGGGGCGATGGGGGCGATGGGGGCATGGTAGAGACAAGGCATGCCTTGTCTCTACGGGAAATACAGGAAACGACCGCGGGAAATCCGGGGGAAACGACCGGCGGAAAATCGCGCGATACGGTGGGGGAATCGTCCAACCCGCCAGGAATAATTGGAAAAACCCGATTCCAAAATCAGGGGTCAAACACCATTTCTTCTATAATAGGTTCCTATAAATCTGCGGTGACACGACACGCTAATCGTTTGGAAATTGAAAATGGGTGGCAGGCCAGATTTCACGACCATATCATTCGGAACCATGGGGAATATAACCGGATTGAAAATTACATTATTAATAATCCCAAAAATTGGCAAAAAGATAAATTTCACGACTAATTCGGCGAAAACAAAAATCAATTGAAAGAACAGTCGCAAGAAATATCCCTATTTTTATAAAAATTTAATCTTTATGAAAAAAATCTGTCCCTCCGTCATTATTGCGGTTCTGTTGTTATTCGGAATTTCTGCCACGGCCCAGCGCAGCCCCTTTAAAAATCTTTCAGAAAAAGATGGGAAAATAGGAATTGGAACCACCAACCCCGACGAACTTTTGACCGTTAAAGGCAAAATCCACGCCCAGGAAGTTTTAGTAGATTTGGACGGTGCCGTGGCGCCCGATTATGTTTTTGAAAATTATTTCAACGGTTTTTCGGAAATGATGCCGGAATATAAATTGATTTCCTTGGAAGAACTTGAACTTTTTCTGAAAGAAAACAAACATTTGCCAAACGTTCCTTCCGCTGAAACGATGCGGAATGAGGGAATATCCTTAAAGGAAATGAATTTAATCTTGCTCCAAAAAATTGAGGAACTTACGCTTTATACGCTTCAGCAGCAAAAGGAAATTGACGCGCTGAAAAATATCTTGAAAATTTCAGAAATGAAAAAATGAAAGCATCCGTCTTTTTATTGCTATTTGGTTTATCGATGGGTCAATTGTTCTCACAGGAAAATGCAGACCGACATTTTTATGTGACCATAACAGACGCCAATTCCTTAACGGTTGATAAAAAAAATGGCATGGTTTCAATCAGCAATAAAGAAGATCGGGCGGAAACGGCCATTTATAAAAAATACAGGGTTTCCACTTTTAAAATTGCCTACCCGAACACAGACCGAAACTTGTTTAAAAACGTTTATCACATTACCACAAACAATGAAGACCTTTTAAAGGAACTCCAGCAAAAATATCCAAAAAAATATACGCGCATTCTCGAATTTTTTTTAACTCCCAATGCGTTTTATCCCAATGATTACGGCAATACCAGTCCCGTGGAAAATTTGGGCAACAACTATTCCAGCCGCGACCTTGACATCATAAATGCCGCGGGCGCATGGGGAATCACCAAAGGCGATGAAAAAGTGATAATTGGAATTTCAGACACCCAAATTGATACGTTGAACCCTGATTTACAAGGGAAAATTATTGAAAATCTGTATGCTTCCGTCATGAGAAGAGAGGGTGATTGTTACCATGGAACCAATGTTTCTGCCATTGCTTTCGCAAATATGGACAACGCCTACGGAAGGCCAGGAATTTGTGCGGGCTGCAAAGGAATAAGCGGACGCCTTGGAAGTTTTAAATATATTGAGGAATTGGTAGAAGCCGGGGCAAAAGTGATAAATGCAAGCTGGGTTTTGTGCAGAATGGGACCAAAAACAGAGGAAATTAACCAAAGGATAAACGAGTATTATGACGACGGCATCATCATAGTGGCCGCCGCAGGGAACGGAAGAAGATGTGCCAAAGATCAATCAACAATTGGGGTTGAACTGTTTCCCGCCTCTTTTGAAAAAGTCATTTCCGTATCGGGGATTTTTTCGGAAAACTTAACAGTGGACGACGGTTTCTTCACACAGGACAACATAGATTACACCCACCGGCTCAGTGACCGGCGCAACGGATATTTCACAATAAACAAAGCCGGGATATTGACCCCTTCATCCATAGAAAAAGGAGTGCAGGTAAATGCCGCCATAGATATAATGGCACCCATAGAGGGCTATCTATTGGGAAATGAAATTTGCGGAAAGGATAATTTTTATGGCGGTGCCACTTCGGCCTCGGCGCCATACGTAACGGGCACCATTGGCCTTATGTGGTCTGCCAATTATTGTTTGTCTTCCTATGAAATAGAAAGTATTCTGAAATTGACCTCGGCAGAGATTGAAAATTTAAGCGGTAACACTTTTTTCCGAGGAATGATGGGCGCCGGAAGGTTGGATGCATACAAAGCAGTTAAAATGGCGAACGAAATGAAGGACGCGAACGGAAATATTTTGATAAGCGGTCGGGATTTTTACAGATTCAATTTTAAGATAGAACGGGCGGCGGGCAGCATCACCATTAAAGACCAGATCTTTCGGGAAAATGCCTCCGTAGATTTTAAAGCGAAAAAAGCAATTCAAATAAAGCCAAATACACACTTAAAACCCAATAGCGCTACAAAAATAAAACTGGCCATTGACCCCAATATTCCAACGGCCGAATGTGAGGTAAAGCCCCCGAAAAAGTACGAACGGATTATCCCGTAAGATTTTTTAAGAAAATAGTATTCCACAATTTTGTTTCCGAACGCTTTCAAGTACATTTGCTAAAAAAAATAATTTTCCCATGGCCGAAACCGTATTACAATTAAAAGATGCTTCCATTTACCAAGGCGAAAATTTGGTGCTTTCCGATGTTTCGGTTTCCGTAGAAAAAGGCGAATTTGTCTATTTAATAGGAAAGACCGGGACCGGAAAAAGTAGTTTTATGAAAACCCTCTACGGCGATCTTCCGCTTAATCAGGGACAGGGCAATATTGTGGGTTATGATCTCGCTACTTTAAAGGAAAGCGACATTCCTTTTTTGCGGAGAAAACTGGGGGTTGTCTTCCAGGATTTTAAATTACTGAATGACCGCACCGTAAACGACAACCTGCTCTTTGTGCTTACCGCTACCGGCTGGAAGGACAAGGCGGCAATGGACAGCAAAATAAATGATGTGCTGGCCAAGGTGGGCATGAAAACCAAAGCCTCCAAATATCCGTACCAACTTTCGGGTGGCGAGCAGCAACGGGTGGCCATTGCTCGGGCACTTTTGAACGACCCCGAACTGATCCTGGCCGATGAGCCCACAGGAAATCTGGATCCACAGACCAGTGTGGAAGTAATGGAGGTTTTGCGAGAAATAAACAAAAACGGAAACACCATTTTAATGGCAACACACGATTATGCACTGTTGCTTAAATACCCTTCAAAAACCTTAAAATGTGACGAAAACCAGATTTTTGAGGTAGTGCAAAAAACCGTTTGAAACAGATTGTAATTATTGCCCAAGCAAACTATTTAAAAGCTTGCTGAATTTTACCGCACCTGCGTTCGTTAAATGATCCGCATCGCGCAGGTCACGGTCCACAAAAATTGGGTTTTGGCTGAAATTATAATAGCGAACATTCGGATTGTTGGCCTCCAAGCGTGAAAGCGTCTGGCTTATCTTTTTCTTTTTCTCCGAATTCAACAAATCGAAATAGGTTTTATACACCGGCATTTGAATCAAAATTACCTCCACTCCCCTTTTGTTGCAACGGGAAATCATCTGCCTGAGCCGGGCCGTATTTACTTCAAAATCCAAAGAATTATCTTCGTGTTTTTTTGCGATAATTTTTGAAATGGCCACTTTGTCCTTTACAATATTTGTTGAATCCTGCATTCCGTAGCCATTATTGTAGGAGCTCACTACGGTTCCATTATCAAAATATTCCCGAAAAAGTCCAACGGTTGGATTGAATCTTCGGGAAAGGGCCAAGCTGTATTGCCGCGGATCAAACACAGAAATGGAAGGCACATCCACCTTCATTTGCTGTTGATAGAAATATTTGCGCCATTTATCCTCGCCCGAATCGTCTGCCAATGAAAGACTGAAATAACTGATGTTCAGGACAACTGTTTTTAGCTTCGGAAGGCTGTCAATGTGCCTTTCCAGCAAAAGTTGGTCAAAATACAAACTCTGGCTCACGTTTGCCAAATTGAATGTTCGCGACGAAATATAATCCGGATTTATTCCGAAGAAAGCGTGCGAATTCCCCAAGACCAAGGTTTCAATTTCTTCATATTCCGAAGCAATGCGTTCCGTTTTGAAGGTATAATTATTTTCAACCGATCGGTAAAAAACCTCTGATGAGAGCCATACCAAAAGAACGGGCACTAAAAACATCACTAATTTTTTATAAAATCCTTTCATTGCTAAAATTGAAAATATATAAACGGCTGTAAATCGCCGGCATAATAAAACAGGGCGAAAACCACACAATAATAGATTCCGTAACGCAGCCATTTACTTTGTATGAAACCAATGTCCAAAATATGTTCGCGCGTTCTTTGGAGCCATTCAAAAACCATAAACACAAATAATAACAACACCCCGCTCATCGGAATAGCGGGTTTTGAAAAGAAACTTGCCGAAAATATTTTTCCAATATATTCAAAGGCCATTGTAAGCGTTTCCGCCCTAAAAAATACCCAAGCAAGCACCACGATAAAAAAAGTAAACAAAATACGGAGCAATTGGGGAAAAGTGGGCAAAAGTCTTTCCGTCAAAAATGGGGTTTCCTTTTTGAAGAAAACCAATACGAAAACCACAAACAAGCCGTGGATAAAGCCCCAAAAAATAAAGGTAAGGTTGGCGCCGTGCCACAGACCGCTCACTATAAAAACAACAAAAACATTCAATATGAGCCTTCCTTTTGAAACACGGCTTCCGCCCAACGGAATGTAAACATAATCCCGAAACCAAGTGGAGAGGGAGATGTGCCAGCGTCGCCAAAATTCGGAGAGGTTTTGGGAGAGGTAGGGATAGTTGAAATTTTTCATCAATTCAAAACCCATCAACCGGGCGGTACCCACCGCAATATCACTGTAGCCAGAAAAATCGCCATAAATCTGGAAGGCAAAAAATACGGCACCAAAAAACAGGGTGCTGCCGCTTGCAACTTCATAATTCGCAAAAATCTCGTTTACCAAAAGCGCACAGTTGTCTGCAATGACCATTTTTTTGAAAAGACCGCCCAAAATAAGCCGCAACCCGTCAACGCCCTTACTGTAATTAAAGGTTCGCTTCACCTTAAATTGTGGCAACAAATGTGAGGCGCGCTCAATGGGCCCGGCAACCAACTGCGGAAAATAGGAAACGAAAGCAAAAAAAGCAACGATATCTTTGGTGGGTTCTATTCGTTTTCGGTACAGATCAATGGTGTAGCTCATCGTTTGGAAGGTATAGAAACTGATGCCCACGGGAAGTAAAATATTCCAGGAAGTAACGTTTAGTGAGGTTCCAAAAAGAGCGAAAGCATCCACAAAACTTTCAACAAAAAAATTGAAATACTTAAAAGTCATAAGCATGCCCAAATTAAAAACAAGGCTAACCCCAAACAGCAGTTTGCGCTTTACCACATTTTCAATACGGCCCAAATAGAGCCCCACGAGATAATCTACAAGGGTGCTCAAAAAAATGAGGGAAAGAAAACGCCAATCCCAAAAAGCATAAAAAATATAACTAACAACAACCAAAAAAACATTTTGGGCAGCAAGTGATTTCTTGAAAACCGTCCAATATAAAAGAAGTACAATGGGGAAAAAAATCGCGAAATCAACCGTATTGAAAAGCATCTACACGCCGTTAGTTTTTGTGCAATATACAAACAATCCCCTTTTTTGGCGATTCAAATTTCAGGAGTTTTACGGCATTTGCGGCAAATTCTTCAAAAAAATGGATGACTTGCTTTTTAAAAGTTTCCACTATTTTAGCATGATGTACCAAACCGTTAAAAAAATGGCGCTCGCCCTTATTCCAAAAAAAATACTTTTTGGGAATGAAGTTTTATTGCGCGCCATTTTTGCGTTTCCCCTTCGCGGAAAAAACCACAAATGCTGCATTTGCAACCACGAATTGAAAAAATTCATCACCATTCCGGACGGGGATTTGCTCTGCCCTTTCTGCGGAAGCCGCTCGCGAACCCGCAGACTTTATAATTTTATTTCTGAAAATAAGTTGGTCCAAGGAAAAATTCTCCATTTCTCTCCTTCGCGAAGTGTGTATAGAAAGCTGAAAAAAAACCCAAACCTTACGTATTTCAGTACAGATTTTGAAGATGAATTTCTGGCAGATTATCGGTATGACATTACGCAAATACCGACTGAAAATGATTTTTTCGATTTGATAATTTGCTACCACATTTTGGAACATATTGAAGATGACAAAAAAGCGATTGAGGAATTAAAGCGTGTGCTCAACCCATTCGGCACGTGCATCATTCAAACGCCATTTAAGGAAGGCGCTATTTATGAGGATTTCTCAAAAAAAACAGCGCAGGAAAGACTCGCCGCTTTTGGGCAGGAAGACCACGTTCGCATTTATTCGGTGGACGGATTGAAGCAAAGATTGAAAGAAAACGGCTTTCAGCATGTTGAAGTCAAAACATTTCCGCCCGACTACCGTTTTGGGTTTATGGAAGAAACCGTTTTAATAGCCAGAAAATGATTTCAATCCTTATTCCCACATACAATTTCAATGTTTTTCCATTGGCAGAAAATATTTCCCAACAGTGTAAAAAGGCCGATATTCACTACGAAATCTTGGTACTTGACGATGCTTCCCCCGATAAGAACATTGCTGAAAAAAATTCAAGAATAAATGAATTGGAGCATTGCAGCTTTGAAGTTTTGAATGAAAATATTGGGAGGAGCAAAATCAGAAATCGGTTGGCCAAAATGGCAAAATATGAATGGCTGCTTTTTTTGGATGCAGACACCTTTCCTTCAAGTCCCGAATTCATTTCCAACTATCTGAGGGCATTTTCCCAAGAAAATACGGCACTTTTTGGCGGCATTCACTATCCTGAAAACAATTCCGGAAAATTCAGTTTGCGGCATAAATATGGCACGCAACGCGAAAGCCTGCCCCTTGCCGAACGCATTAAAAACCCATACCGAAGTTTTATAACAATGGGATTCGCCATTAAAAAAGAAGTTTTCGAAACGATAAAATTCAATGAAAATCTTGCGGGTTATGGTTATGAAGATTCCGTTTTTGGGCGCGCGCTTCAAAAAAATGGGATTGCATTGAAACATATCCAAAATCCGGTGCTCCACTTGAATTTGGAAAGCAATGAAGTTTTTATAAAAAAATCTGAACTGGCCCTTCAAAACCTGATGGATTTTTACCGAAATGGGGTAATTGATGGGAAAAACGTGAAAATCCTGAAAACCTATTTAAAATTGAAAAGATGGAACCTGTTGTTTTTGGCCAAAGGATTTTTCTGTGTTTTCAAATATCCAATTCTAAAAAACTTGAATTCGCCAAAACCCTCACTTTTCCTTTTTGATATGTACCGCTTGGGGTATCTTAGTTCCTTAAAAATAAAAAATGCCTAAATTCTCAGTTGTCATTTCGGTTTTCAATAAAGAAAAATACATAGGGGAAACCTTAAAAAGTGTATTGGCACAAACATTTTCAGATTTTGAAATAGTGGTTTTAAATGACGGTTCCACCGACAATAGTGAAGCTGAAATCCTGAAGTTCACCGATGCTCGAATCCGTTATTTTTCCGCAGAAAACCAAGGCGCTTCCGCAGCGAGAAATTTCACGATAAAACAAGCAAAAGCTGCATACATTGCACTGATGGATGCCGATGATTATTGGTATCCATTTTATTTGGAAGAGCAAAATAGGCTGATAACTGCATTCCCTGAGGAATCTGTTTTTGCCACGGCCACCGAAATTAAACGAAACGGCAAGATTTTTAAAAACAATTATTCAGTAAAAACCAGTGGCCCGGCAGCGGTAGTGGTAGATTATTTTGAGGCCAGCCAGTTCGATTCCGTTTTGCTCAGCATTTCTACCGTTCTCAAAAAAGAGGTTTTTGAAAATGTGGGCTGGTATGACCCCAACATTAAAAGTGGCGAAGACACAGATCTTTACGTGCGGATTGGCCTGAAATATAAAGTAGTTTTTAATCCCAAAGTCTGTGCAACCTATATGGTGCGGAAAAACAGTCTGTTCCAAAGCGTAAAAAACCTGGAGGACAAAGCGAATTTTAAAGCTTATGAAACCTTTGAGAAAGACAACCCCGCGCTAAAGAAATTTTTGGACCTAAACCGATATTCCCTCTGTATTTTGGCGAAATTGGAAGACAACAAAAAAGCGTTTCAGGAAAATTTTGAAAAGATAGCTCCCGCAAATCTCAGCAAGAAACAGCTGTTCGTGCTGCGCCAAAACAAAACCATATTGAAGTATCTTTCCAAAACCAAGAACAATTTGGAAAAACTCGGACTGCGATTAGGTACTTTTAAATAGCTTGAAATCGTTGTAATTGCGGATGTAATCTTCTTCGCTGTATTCTTCGCTAACCAAGGACAGGCAAACGGCCCCCGAAGAAAAGTTTTCCAATTCCCGCCACACCCCGTTCGGAATGAGCAAGCCCCTGTCCGGCTTGTTCAGCGTGATGGTCCTGCGCGTTTGGCCATTGTCCAAAACCACATCAAAACTTCCACTGAGGGCAATCAAAAATTGATGCAGTTCCTTATGGGCGTGGCCGCCGCGCGTGGAGGAACTGGGCACATCATACAGATAATACAGCCGTTTTATGGTGAAGGGCAAAAAATCCCTTTCCACCACAGAAAGGTTGCCGCGGCCGTCCGGATCGCTGATTTTGGGGATTTCCCGTAGTTCAATTTTATTTAGATCAATGTATTGCATTTTGTAAAGTTTGGTTCCATTTTTCAGAAATGGCCTGCATCGAAAATTTTTCGACCGAAGTCTTTGTGTTTGTTTTTATATTTTGGTAAAGCGCCTCGTTAAAACAGATATTTTGCAGCGCTTCCGAAAATAAAGGTAAACTTCTTTCGGCAATGAGCAAACCATTTTTGTTATGCTGCACAATTTCCGAAGGACCCGAAATTATATCCAAAGAAACCACCGGCGTTCCCAGAGAAAGGGATTCCACGAGCACCATCGGGAATCCTTCATATTTGCTGGTGAGCGTTACGCAATGGGCATTTTTAATTATTCCGAAAGGGTTTTTGGTGAACGGCAAAAACAGAATTTGTGCCGAACATTTTTTTGACGCGGCCCGTTTTTGAAGCATTTTCTTATCCTTCCCATCGCCCAAAATGACGAGTTGAAAATCCTTTTCCCAAATTTTTGATCGTGAAAAAGCGTCAATCAAAAATGAAAAATCCTTTATGGCATCGTCCAATCGACCATAGGAAAGTAGGTATTTTTTATTTTGAAGTTCTTCCGGAAATCCCCCGCTTTCCTTTCCCCAATCCGGATTGAATGCGTTGTGGATTGTTGTTGAGTTTTCAATTCCCTGCTTTCTTAAAATTTCATTTTCAATATATTCTGAAACCGCTACGTTCAAAAGGTTCCCTTTGCATATTTTTGAAAACCACACTGGATTTTCAGTGAGATATTCCGATTTTTTGGAGCTGTGGACTACGTAAATTTTGGGCAGGTTGCGGTAGATGTATTTTGAATAAAACAATTCGCGCCAAAAATTATTTTTTGGACGATGGTCAATTACAACATCAAAATTTTCTGTTTTTAAATAATTTCGAAGTTTCCGAAAGCGCCGCAAACGCTTTACAATTGGGTCATTTCCGGATTTCATTTTTCCCAAATTCAGCAGTTTTCCGCTGTAGGGATAATCAATTTCATTATTCAAAATAACCAAATGCACCCCATGCCCTTTCGAATCCAACATTTCTGAAAGCATGGCGCAAGACCGCTCCAGCCCTCCCTTGGCGAGTGAAATGGAAACCAGGCACACTTTGAATTTCTTTTCAGCGGCCATCGCTATTTATTATGTATTTTTGGTTGCACAAGGCAAATATAACTTTTATGCGAATACTTTTGGTGGGCGAATACAGCCGGTTGCACAATTCCTTAAAAGAAGGATTGCAGGCCCTGGGCCACGAGGCAACACTGGTTTCCACTGGCGATGAGTTTAAAAATTTCCCTTCCGATGTATTATTAAACCCAAAGTTCAATACGGGCTTTTCAAAAAAAATAAAGAGCGGCCTGTTCAAGTTTTTTGGTCTTGACATTGCTTCCATCTCCTTAAAAAATCAGTTTTTTCAGCAGCAGCAAACCTTTAAAGGTTTTGATGTAGTGCAATTGATAAACGAAAGTCCGTTCGGGATTATGCCGAAACATGAAAAGGAAATCATCACATTTTTAAAGAAAAACAACAACCAACTATTCTTGCTTTCCTGTGGCGCGGACGCTGTGAGCGTTAAATTTGCTTTCGAAAAAAAGTTTCGCTACTCCATTTTCACGCCTTATTTTGAAGGGAAAATCACGGAAGAGGAATTCTTTCCAACTTTGAAATACTTGAAGCCCGAATACACAGCGCTGCACGATTTTTTGGTTGAAAACGCAAACGGCACCATCGCTTCAGATTTGGACTATGACCTTCCACTTCGCGGTTCGGAAAAATATTTGGGCTTGGTTCCAAACCCCGTAAATACGGAAAGATTGAAATTCCAACCGTTTTCTTCGGAAGAAAAAATTGTGATCTTTCACGGCATCAATCGGGCAAATTATTTCAAAAAAGGGAATGATTATTTTGAAGCGGCCCTCGAAAAACTTCAACAAAAACATCCCGAAAAGGTGGAAGTAGTAACGGTTGAAAATGTACCGTATTCCGATTATATCAAAAAATATGATTCCGCACATATCCTTTTGGACCAAGTGTTTGCGTATGATCAGGGCTACAATGCCTTGGAAGCGATGGCAAAGGGAAAAGTGGTTTTTACCGGTGCCGAAAAAGAGTTTTTGGAGCGGTACAATTTGAAGGAAGATGAAGTGTGCATAAACGCACTTCCAAATGTTGATTATTTGGTGGAAAAGCTGGAAGACTTGATTTTAAACCCTCAAAAATTGAGTTCCATTTCAAGCAGTGCCCGGGCATTTGTGGAGCGGGAACACGATTATATTTCCATTGCCAAAAAATATTTGGATACTTGGGAAAAGGGCTAAAAAGGCAAATCAATGGTTTGTGGGTCAATAAAATCTTTTGTGTAAGGGTTTTCCAAAAAGCTGAGTGGCGGTTTTTGAAATTTTAAAATATCCTCCCGTTCAATGCCATAAACGCTCCAATAATTGGCAAGCAATTGTGCAAAAATGTCCTCGTCCCAAAAGCCGAAAATTGGTTTACTGCCTTTCTTTTCAATGGGTAGCGCCTCTATTGTTATTCCGTGGTTTGTATTTTCGATAGTGAATTCTGGTTTGTACTGCAGGATATAATCGGAATAATGGAATCTGGCGTACAACTCCTCAAATTGAGCGGGATGCAGCACGTGGCCTTTCATTTTTTGTAGAATTTCGTTTTGTTTTTCAGCAATAACGCCATTGTCCTGCAAGCAGGCTATAAACCCGAAACCATTCACGCCAAAAGAGAACATCAAATTTATGGCGTCATCGCGATAGCTGAAAATATCTGCGGAATATTTAAGCGGAAAAACCACAAGGCTCCACGGTTTTTTGCCCACGAATTCTATCGGTTCAATAATGGATTGTAGCATTAAATGGAAGCGGCCAAAACGTTCTTTCAAGGCTGCGGAAAGTTCAAACTCTTCGCCTTGGCGCAGCAATCTGTTTCTTTCGTGCAACATTTCATAATAAAGCAAACCGTACACCATTCTGCCCGTCCATTGGAAAAGGAGCAATTCTTCAAGGGAATCCATCCCTTCAAAACCATTTTTATAGGCAGCCTGAATTTGGACATCCAATCCTTCAAAAGCAGTCTTCACTTCTGGGGAACAGGGCAGTTGAAGATCGGCATACATGTATGATCTGGTTTTGTCCATCATTTCAATGCGCTCTTCGCCAAATTTAAAATGCGCCATTAACCATTCGGGAAAAACGGACATTTTTTCGGTGGTCAATACGCCCGAAAGAAAGCAAAAATGTTCGTCAAAAATTAATTCCTTAAAAGGATTGAAAAGATTTTCGGCCATGAGGATTCACAAAAAAAAAGGGGTTTGGATTTTTTTTTTGCAAAGATACTTATAAACTATAGGTTGGGCGCTCCATCCACTCACAGTTTCAATGCGGAATTGGCAACACAATGGTTTTCAAAGTGTTCAAACCTCTCGATTATTGGGCCGCCGCTTTTCGATTTTTGAAGTATCGCATCACCAAATAGAAAACCACAAAAAAGTAAACCACATATCTTAAAAAGTGGGCCAAAACAACACCTTCCACCCCGTAGATTCCGGCAAAATAATATGCAAATCCATAAAAAAGCGCGAGCGATAGCACTTCGGAAAAGATAAAATTGCGGACCATTTTCTTGGCCAAAAACTGATAGCCCAAAACGATGGCTGCCAAACGGACAAAATCGCCCAGAAGCTGCCATTTAAAAAGGGGTTCCATTCCGTAAAAGTCGGGATAGATGACTTGGATAACAAAATCGCGGAAAAAATAGATCAACAACATTCCCACTCCAAAAATGGGCAAAAGAGTTTTATAAATGTTGAAAAGTTCAGCTTTAAAATCGGTTTTAGTATGTATTCTGGCAAATTTCGGAAGGACGTACAGCGTAAATATTGCCGTAGAGAAAACCATGTAATTTTTTGAAATATTGGTCATTGCCGTCCAAATTCCGGCATCGGCCATGGTAATTCTGTTTTGGATCATTACCCGGATGTCAATTTCCACATAATTCAACAGCACGGTTGAGAAAAATGACATAAGTGAAAAGGCCAAAAGCCCATTTGCCATAGGCACTTTAAAGCTAAGTTTTGAAAATTGCACGTATTCGCGAAGCACTTTTATAAATATAAAAAGCAGCACAAAAAATTGGAGAGCTGGCGTTATTGCTATGGCAACCAAGGCCCCGTCAAGGTTATTTGAAAGCAGCAAAACAATAGTTAGCACAGCGCTTAAAATGTAGCTGAAAAGGTCTATTCCTGCCAGTTTTTTATAGCGTGAAAGTCCATTCACGACTCCATTAAAAACGCGGTAAAAACTAATAAATGGCACCATTACGGCCAGTAATTTTATAAGATAGACATAATCTGGAGCATCAAAAATGGTGCGGCTCAAATAGCCGGCCCAAAAAAAGAGCACGCCGGAAACCACAACACTTCCCAAAACGGTGAACACAACTGAGGTGGAAAACAGTTTTTGCAATTGTTCCTTATCATCTTTATACTCCGCAACATACTTTACAACGCCACTAAAAATGCCCACCGAGGCAAAGGAGCCCAGCATTTCCAAAAGATTGCGGAGCGACCCTATTTTTGCAATACCCGCCTCGCCCACCATTTCGGCCAATAAACGCTGTACAAACAGTGAAACGAACAACCGCACGCCAATTACGCCAGCATTCAAAGAGGTTATCTTTAAAAGCAAATTGCCGCGTATAAATTGTGGAAGTTTCAATTAGTAACGGTTTAAAACTGAAATCACCTTTTGCACCTCTTGCTCAGTCATTATTGGGCTCATTGGAAGGCTTATGATTTCAGCATGGATTTTTTCGGCCTTTGGAAAACTTAAATGTGAAAATTCTGAAAGCGCCCGTTGTTTATGTGGGGGAACGGGATAATGAATTAAATGGCCTACCCCGTTTCGGTCCAAATAGTCTATAAATGCATTTCTGTTTTTTACGCGAACCACAAAAAGATGGAACACATGATTTTCGCTCCCGTCAAACCGAGGCAGCGATATTTTTTCATTTTTGATTTCCGAAAGGTACTTTTTTGCAATCTTATTTCTAATTTCATTGTCGGCATCCAGCGTTGGCAGCTTCACGTTTAAAAATGCGGCCTGCAGTTCATCGAGCCGGGAATTGATGCCCAAAAGTTCGTTTTCATATTTTGTGGATGAGCCGTAATTCCGGAGTTTTCCAATTAGCTGGGCCAAAGCATCATCATTGGTTGTAACGGCGCCGCCATCGCCCAAAGCACCCAAATTTTTGGTGGGATAAAAACTAAAACCAGCCGCATCGCCTAAATTTCCGGCTCGCTTTCCGTTTTTGTCCTTTGCGCCATGGGCCTGTGCGGCATCTTCAATTATAAGCAAATTGTGTTGCCTTGAAATTTTCAAAATTTCGTCCATGGGCGAAAGTTGGCCGTATAAATGAACGGGCATAATAGCTCTCGTTTTAGGCGAAATGGAATTTTGAAGTGAAATTAAATCGAAATTATAAGTATCAAGATCGGCTTCAACCAAAACTGGTTTTAAATTAGCCTGTTTTATGGCCAAAATTGTGGCGATGTATGTGTTTGACGCTACCAAAACTTCATCATTTTCCCGTATTTTTCCAAGAATTTTATACCCTTCCAAAATCAAGCGGAGCGCATCCAGCCCGTTGCCCACGCCAATGCAGTGTTTTGCGCCGCAATATCGGGCAAAGTTGGCCTCAAACTGTTTCACCTGGCTTCCAAGGATGTAATGGCCCGAATCCAAAAACTGGCGGAAGCTGTCTTGAAACTCCGCTTCAAAACGTTGGTTGATTGCTTTTAAGTCGAGAAAGGAAATCATAAAATTCGTAATTTAAAATGATCCATATTTACGGCGAATGCCCCAAACTCTTCTTTATAGCGGGTTAAGCCGGGGTTGTATTCCATGCCTTCCTGTGTATTGGTAATGCCCATATCAAAATACCGGAAGCCTTCCGCTTGGTATTTCAATAGAAGTTCAACATATAAAAACTCCAGCGCGCGCAGGGATTTTCCGCTTTCGGTGGCGGAAACGTATTGGGATTTTACCACGCCGTTGTCCACAAACAGTAACATTCCGGCAATTTTAGTTTCATCGGCATAAACATAATACTGCAAAATATGCTGCGGAAACCGTTCTTTCAGAAGTTGGATTTCCGCTAAGGAATGCACCGGCTTTACGCCATAATTATTTGCAAGACCCGGGCATAACATATCATCCCAAAAGGTTTTCAAATCATCGCTCGCCCCAATGTGCAGTGAATTTGCGGTTTCAGAATTTGGCTTTCTTCTTTTTGAATTGCTGAATTTCAGTTTTTTTGAGAGGTCAATTATAAAATTCATATCCCTTCTGATAAGGACTCCGCCTTTTTGGAACATAAAATATTCTTGGGCGCTGTGGTAATCCTCTTGAAGAAATTGCGGCATAACCTTTAAATGTATGGCCTCAAAGGAATGTTGGCTTAAAAAATGAATCACCGCATTTAAAATCTGTTCCACAGTTTCGGCATTGGACCGCGTTGAAACCAAACCGCCATAGGTAAGGCCTTGGTGGGAGTAGAAAATCTTGTTTTGATGGTTGGCGGGAATTACCGCCACTAATTTGTCCTTTTTATAGATCATCAATGAAAAATCATCAAACCTGTGTTGGTGATAATCCATAAAATTTCTTTTAAAAAGAAAGGTGGCATTTTTGGAGGAATCAATGAGTTGGTCCCATTCCCGTTTATCTTCGGCAGTATATTTTTTTACTGAAAACAGATTGTTGTTCAATTGAAAATGTTCCATTTAATCAGTTTGGATTTTTTTTAAATTGACCGCGCCATTATCATCCACATATTGATAAACTCCGGGCTCGCCTCCTTCTTTTAGTACAAAATAACTACTATCCTCTTGTAGATGCTGCAAATATTTTTGGTTGCCTGATAAATAGGAAAACAATATTCTAAAAACATTGACGCTGCTTTTTAAATAATTTGATTCCGGCGGCAACTGCCCCTGTGGCCACCTAATGGAGAGCATCGCGCCAAACGCGCTATAAACTATGTGCTTTTCGGTGGTTTTTTGGTTGAATTCCTGTGTGTAGTCCAGCCCCACAAAACCGCCGTGGTCTGCCATAATCAGAATTAGGGCGGTCGAATCTTTTTCAATTATGAGATTTACCATTTTTTTAATTTTCCCATTGGCAATTTCTCTTTTCTCCAGCCAGCGTTCCCGTTCTTTTTCCTTCCCTTGCGAGGCCGATTTTGTGCTGGAAATATGGCCCGGTTCAAAAATTTCTATAAAAAAGAAATTTCCCTGTTCGCTTTTGGAAGCTATCGCCTTTTCAAGATCGGGATATACATTTTTTGAAACATTGAAACCCGTTGTAATATACGGAATCTCGCTGTACTGAAAATTGGAATGATCAAAACCAAGGGCTGGGCGGTTTACCATTAAATAAGGGTGTTCGGTAATGAAATGTGTTTTATAACCATTTTTTTTGAAAATGGAGAGAACCGCGTTTTCCGAAATTATATTTTTCCGTGCATTTGGCATTTCGGTGTAATCTGTATGGCCGTGGTAATAATGGTGCTTCATCATAAATGTAGCACTGTTGGAGGTTAATGTTGAAACGTAATTGCTTCTGAAATTGGGATAGTTCGTGAAATTGGTTGCTTCCAAAAAACCTTCAAATTCAGAATTGTCCACAGCATATTCGCCGGTTTTCAATTCAGAAAAATTGACATAGCCGTCCGGCTGTATGTAATAGATGTTCGGTGTTTTCTGAAAAACCACTTCCGTGATAGCATCGGGTTGCTGCGTCCACTGGGAAGAATAGTTCACATATTTCAGAATAGTTGGGAGTAGGCCAACAAACCCGATGAGTGCCAAAACGAGCTGTACGATCAGCCATTTTTTAAAGTGTTTATGCAGAAAGAAGGCAATCAACACCGAAGCGATACATATTCCGAGAATAATTTTCCGCTCTGTGGCGGTGTATAAAATGATTTTTATGAAATAGAGAAAAATAAAAACATTAAAAAAAGGAAGCACATATTTTGCCCATTTCGCCAAGGTTGAAAGCTTGGAAACCCATTTCAGAAAATAGAAAAGTGCCACGGGAAAAAGCAAAAACAGGGCAACAAAATAGGCCAGCTGCTCCCACGAATTGATCATCCCAAAGTTGCGGGAATAATAAAAAACCAAAGGGTACAAACCCGTGGAAATTCCTATAACAAAAGGGTTTTTGGATAGTTGTCCAAAATGGTCGGCAATAGAATTTCCTGCTTTTTTGTGTTGCATCACTTCTTATTAAAAACCACCTTTCCGTTTGTAACAATTACCTCATAAACCCCTTGTGGCGCACCGGAATTGATAATGAGATAGCTTTCGTCCGGCTGTAAATGCGCAAGATACGAATCATCTTCGCTTAAATAGGAAACTAAAATCCTAAAGAGGTTGACGGAGGATTGCAGTTTTCCGTCAAATTGTGGGGCATTTCCGTTGGGCCAATGGATGGCGAGAATGGAACTGAAAATGGAATTGACAAAATCCGGTTCCGTATTTTTGGTATAGGACGCTTCGGTACTTTCCATTCCCACAAAACCGCCGTGATCGGCCATAATCACTATCAGCGCTTGCGGATCGTTACTTAAAATGGACCGCGTTAATTGCTCCAGTTTTTTGTTGGATTCCTGCAAACTTTCAATATAATGTTCCCGTTCCCCGGCCACTCCTTTGGAATCTGTAACGGAATTGGTAATGTGTCCCGGGTTAAAAATTTCAATAAAAAAGAAGTTGGGGCCTTCAGGATAGGTCTGGGCAAAATTTTGAAAGGGCCCGATCACATCGCGGGGTTTCTCAATTCCCGTGGTTACGAAACCAATTTCTTCCGAAGAAAAATTGCAAAAATCATAGCCAAGTTTCGGTTTATTGGTCAAGAAATAGGGCTGTTCGGAAAGAAAGAAGGTGCGATATCCATTTTTTTTGAGAATGCGCAGCACGCTATTGTCTGTCACAATAATCTTCCGGGCATCTATGGTTTCGGTAAAATCGGAACCACTATTATAATAATGGTGCTTCATCATAAACAGCGAACTGTTGGTGGGCAACGTTGCTGCATAATTGCTTCGGAAATTGGGGTAATCTTTAAAATTTTGTTCCTTCAAATAAGTCTCAAATGCAGCATTGTCAATTTGATAATGCCCTTTTTTCAATTCAGAAAAATTTACATAGCCATCGGGCTGTATGTAATAAATGTTGGGTTTCTTCTTAAATACGGCAGCTTCAATGGCGTCCGGCTGCACCATCCATTCTTTTGAATAATTCAGTTGTTGGATGATGACGGGCGTTAAAGTGACAACGCCGATGAGGGCAAGAATAAATTGGAAAGCGATAATTTTTTTGAAATACTTCCGAAGCAAAAGCGCCAGAAACAGTGCCAAACCAAGTATCACGAAGGTGTGGAGCCAAATGAAGCCAGCGAACAGCGCAATATTGAGGAAAGAAAAAAAGCAGAAAAAATTGAGGAACGGCAGGACAAAAGGCTGTATTTTTTTAAAAAAACCAAGGCCGGAAATTTTATGGACCAAAAAGAAAACAACCACTGGAGCCACTATAAACACAGATAAAAAATACCCGAGGTGGCCCCAGGAATTTATCATTTTATAGTTGTTTGTATAATAAAACAACAGCGGATATAAACCCGCTGCAACTCCCGCTATGATGGGAAAATACTGATTGTCCTTAAAAAATAGCGAGAAAGTGCCCCTCTTATTTTTAGGCTCCATGATCTTTGTTTTTTAAAAGATAGAGCAGTCTTTTTGTGCCCTTTATTGTTTCCTTTTTCTCGATTGAAAAAAAGTGGAGATAGGCACTTTCAAATTCCGTTTCGTTGTAAAAATCGAAATGGTGTATAAATTCCCGTTTGCGGACCAACAATGATTCTGCCCAAGAATCTGTGCGGGTTGGGAATTCAATAATCAAATTTTTGGAAAAGGACGCAAAGAATTCCGCCGATTTTCCAAAGGGAACATTCCCCGAAAGCGTAATGTGATGGATCAACGCCAGCGCCATGGTAACATCTGGCGCATAGTTGGAAAGCCGCTCTATAAGTGAATTGCGCTCCGTATTGTTAAAACCGATGCCCGGCGCGGGCTGCAAAACATCACATACAAAAGGGAGCATATTGTTTTCCTTGTTTTTTTGTACTTGTTTGTAGTTATGGTCCACCGCATTGCTGTCAATATCCGTTACAATAATGTGTGGCACGCTGTCAATCACCGTGCGCGCGAAAGTGCCGTCATTGCCGCCAATGTCAATTAATTTTTGTGGCGCCATCGGTTTTATCCATTCCTTTATCAGTGTTTTTTTTGCTTCAAAAGCGGCTTCGTCATAATTTGTTTTGGTGTAATAATCACCCCATTCGCTGGTTTCCTTCAGGGTTAACCCTTTTATATAATCATAAAGGCTTTCCAAAATATTCTCCTGTGCTTTTTTTGAAAGGGAAGTAATTTTGGTTTCCGCGTTGTAGTCCTCACTGTGCTTACTTTCCATTTTGGCGAGCAAATGAATGTTCGGATAAATGACCGAACTGAGCTTAGTTCGTTTGGGCAACAGGGATGCAATCAATTTCACCGGGATTCCGTCAATGTGCGTTTGCATCATTTTGAAAATTTCGGTGCCGTGATATTTCGCCAAGACCAACGGCCCAAAAAAGTGGGTTATGAATTGTTTGTAAGCCCGCCACGGGGTTCCTTCTTCGTAAAAATCAAACGAAAGTGTATCTATGAAAATGGGTTTTCCTTTGTGAAAAGTAATGTTATAAGCCGAAGCATCCTTCAAAATAAATCCTTTTGAAAGCGCGTATTTCTGGATTTTCAGGGTGTGCAGGGCGGCGTGTTTGTACTGCTCAAAGCTCCATTCGTAGGGATTTGTGATAAAAGGAATATCTTCGGGGGTAATGATTATTTCTTCCGAAGAAACCGAGGTTTCCTCATGCGGAATGAGCAATCCATTTGAAATCAGGTTTTTGAAAAAACCACTGTCCTTCAATTTATTGTATTGTGGAAAATAAATGGGCTTAATGGCTCTCCGCAGGGTTTTCCCGTCGTAAAAAACATAGCCCGAAGGGTCGCGAAATGAAGCTTGGTGTGGGGTGTTATTTTTTGTCATCTGTATCGGTGTCTTCCTCTTCAACGTCAATTGAATCGTAAGTATCTTCTTCTTCCTTTACCAATCCGAAAAAAGATTTCACCTTATACATAACACTTTTTGAGAATAGCAAAATGCCAGCTGCGGCCGCTACTATTGCTTGTACCAACATTGCTCCAATTCCCGGATCGAAATAAAGAAAATTCATAACTTTTTACAATAAAATCATTGTGGCAACAAATAAACTAAAAAACGCCGAGTTTATTGGGTTGTTCTGCTATTATATTTAAAAACGACGTAAGATAAAGGACTTTGGGACGTAAGACATAAAATTCAGAAGTTTTCTTTTCCATCTCGCCTTTCGTCCTACGTCTTTTGTCAAAAAGGGTTACATCCTTTCATTAAAGCTTGTTTCGCTTGCGGTCCACTTCCTTCAAATAAATTTTCCGAAGCCGTAAATGTTGGGGCGTTACCTCAACATATTCGTCTTTTTGGATGTATTCCAGAGCTTCTTCCAAAGAAAATTTTATTGCCGGAATAATCCGTGCTTTGTCATCAGCTCCGGAAGAGCGCACGTTTGAAAGTTTTTTGGTTTTGGTGATGTTCACCGTCATATCATCTTGACGGGTGTTTTCACCAATTACCTGCCCTTCATAAATATCCTCATTCGGGTTGACAAAGAAACGTCCGCGGTCCTGCAATTTATCTATGGAATAAGGAATGGCCTGCCCTGTTTCCATGGAGACCAAACTTCCGTTCTGTCGCTCCGGGATGCCGCCTTTCAAAGGTTGGTATTCAAGAAATCGGTGGGTCATTATTGCTTCGCCGGCGGTTGCGGTCAATAATTGGTTCCGCAGCCCAATAATGCCGCGGGAGGGAATGATGAATTTACAAACCATTCGGTCGCCTTTTCCTTCCATGCTCAGCATTTCACCTTTGCGGATGGTGACCATGTTGATGGCCGTTCCGCTTACATTTTCGGGCAAATCAATGGTCATTTCTTCCACGGGCTCACATTTCACGCCGTCAATTTCCTTGATAATAACTTGTGGCTGGCCAATTTGAAGCTCATAACCTTCGCGGCGCATGGTCTCGATCAAAACGGAAAGGTGCAAAACCCCGCGGCCAAAGACCATAAATTTATCGGCACTATCGGTTGGCTGCATACGAAGTGCTAAGTTTTTTTCGAGTTCCTTTTCAAGTCTTTCCTTTATGTGACGGGAAGTTACAAACTTTCCGTCTTTTCCAAAGAATGGCGAATCGTTGATGGTGAACAGCATACTCATCGTTGGCTCGTCAATAGAAATGGTTTTTAGCGCCTCCGGATTTTCGGCATCGGCTACGGTATCGCCAATTTCAAATCCTTCCAGACCAACGAGGGCACAGATATCGCCAACTTGCACCTCACTGACTTTTTTGCGCCCCAGCCCTTCGAAAGTGTGGAGTTCTTTTATTTTTGATTTCACCTTAGTGCCGTCGCGTTTAACCAGGGTGATTTGCATGCCTTCTTTCAATGTCCCTCTCTGTAAACGCCCGATGGCGATTCTTCCCGTAAAGGAAGAGAAGTCTAAGGAAGTTATCAACATTTGCAGGCTTCCTTCCTCAAAATGTGGGGTGGGCACGTGTTCCAAAACCATGTCCAACAACGGTGCAATAGAGGTTGTTGGTTTTTTCCAGTCATCGCTCATCCAGTTGTGTTTCGCAGAGCCGTAAACGGTGGGAAAATCGAGCTGCCATTCTTCGGCGCCCAATTCAAACATCAAATCGAAAACCGCTTCGTGCACTTCTTCCGGCGTACAGTTTTCCTTGTCCACTTTATTGATGACCACACAGGGTTTTAGGCCCAGGGAGATTGCCTTTTGCAGCACAAAACGTGTTTGCGGCATGGGGCCCTCAAAAGCATCTACCAGCAAACAGACCCCGTCTGCCATGTTCAGCACCCGTTCCACTTCCCCGCCAAAATCGGCGTGGCCGGGGGTGTCTATGATATTTATTTTGGTGTCTTTATAAATTACGGAAACGTTTTTTGAGGTAATGGTGATTCCGCGTTCCCGCTCCAAATCGTTGTTGTCCAAGATCAGCTCTCCGGTGTTTTCGTTTTCGCGGAAAATACTACAGTGGTGCATAATTTTATCAACCAGTGTGGTTTTACCGTGGTCAACGTGGGCAATAATGGCGATGTTTTTGACTTTCATAAAGTTGCTCCTTTTTTTAAGAGGGTGCAAAAGTAGTGTTTCAAAGTGGATTGGAAATAAAAGTTGGTATTTTATTTTGACAGAAAAAAAGGGAATTAAACTTTAAAAACGATATATTTATGTTAAATATATAATTATGAAAGCAAAATTACTTTTCACGTTTTCAATCTTTTGGGTACTTTCAGCGTTTGCGCAATTTGGGCAACAGCAGATTATTTCGACTTCTACCTTACATCCTTATAAACTTATTCCATCTGATATAGATAACGATGGGTTTGTTGATGTTCTTTCCGCTTCTTTGGAATTTCAAACATTAAGCTGGTATAGAAATCTTGATGGTGCGGGGAATTTCGGCCCCGAAATTATTATCAACGAAATCCCGGTTTATTATCTTTCAGTAGATTTTGTGGATTTGGACAATGACGGGGACAAGGATATTTTATATTTAAGCAACAACCCCAGATATATTTCATGGCTCGAAAATCTTGATGGCGCTGACACCTTTGGTTTGCCGCAAATACTGATTTGGGAGGATTATATTCAAACCATAATTACAACTGATATGGACGAAGATGGAGACTTAGATTTGGTCGCATCAATCACCGTAGGGTTTTCTGGTAAAATTGTTTGGTATGAAAACATAGACGGACAAGGAACCTTTGGGGAAGAAAATCTGCTTATTGAAAACTGGGAGGAATTTTTTAAAATAGTGATGTTTGATATGGACGGGGATGGGAAGAAAGATATTTTAGCAGTAGGCCAATCTTATTATCCTGCTGCTCTTTTTTGGTATAAAAACCTAGGAAATGCTACGTTTGGGGATGCACAATTAATCTACCAATTCCGAGGTGTTACATCAGAACTTACCAGGATTGTTATTTTAAAAGTTTCCGATATAAATACCGATGGAAAAAAAGATATTATAGTTACTGCCTATGGTGAGTTTATTGGTGTTTTCATTTATTGGATAGAAAATCTCGGACTGGGGAATTTTGGCGACTTGCAATATATTGACAGCAGTTATGATCCTTACATTTTTTACGATTTAGATAATGACAGCGATAATGATATGATTGTATGGAATGGACGAGCAGACCAAATAACTTGGAGGGAAAACGAGAATGCACTTGGGACCTTCGGAACACCGAAAATAATTACTACCGATGTTGATTATCCGCAACTCGTTGAAGCTGCAGATATTGATGGGGACGGTGTGTTGGATGTTATTTCAGCATCTCGTCATGACAACAAATTAGCCTAGTACAAAAACAACATCTTGGGCATTTCAGAAAATGAAATTACAAATTACCAGATTTATCCAAACCCAACCAACGGTGTAATTCATGTAGAATCAAAGCTACCAATTCAACAAATTTCAATTTATACTATTTTGGGACAACGGATTGAATCAAACCAAAACACTAATGAAATTGATCTTTCCAAAGCCCAAGCTGGGATTTATATTTTAAAGATTGAAGACGGGAATGGCAATTCCCAATCCCATAAAATTGTGAAAGAATAATTTTCAAAACATCCATTACATATTCAAAATTGGGAGAAAGAAGCTTTTAGTTACCTTTGTTAGAAAATGAACAAATGCAACTGAACAAAATCCCAAAAATAAAGCACACATCTTCCAACAATTTCTTCCTCCTCGCAGGCCCCTGCGCCATTGAGGGCGAAGAAATGGCAATGCAAATAGCCGAAAAGATTATAACCATTACGGAACGCCTCCACATTCCCTATATATTTAAGGGAAGTTTTAAAAAAGCGAACCGCAGCCGCATTGACAGTTTCACCGGAATTGGCGATGAAAAGGCACTGAAAATACTTCGGAAAGTGTCCGAAACTTTTGACGTTCCAACGGTTACAGATATTCACGAAATTAGCGATGCAGCGATGGCAGCCGAATACGTGGACGTGTTGCAAATACCCGCATTTCTCGTTCGCCAAACCGATTTGGTGGTAGCCGCAGCAGAAACCGGAAAAGTGGTGAACTTAAAAAAGGGACAGTTTATGAGCCCCGAAAGTATGAAGCATGCCGTGAGCAAAGTTACAGATTGCAACAACCAGCAAGTGATGATTACCGACCGCGGAACCATGTTTGGCTACCAAGATATGATTGTTGATTTTCGCGGAATTCCCACAATGAGGCAGTATGCTCCCGTAGTGCTGGACGTTACCCACAGTTTGCAACAGCCCAACCAAACCGTTGGGGTTACGGGAGGACGGCCCGAAATGATTTCCACAATTGCCCGCGCGGGAATTGCAACCGGCGCCGACGGAATTTTTATTGAAACCCACTTTGACCCCGCAAACGCAAAAAGTGATGGTGCCAATATGCTGAATTTAAACCTGCTCGACAAATTGTTGACGGATCTTGTGGCTATTCGAAAGACCATCAATGGATTATAAAATTCTTTTTAAAATTTTCTGAAAATCGATTCCTTCCGTTTGAAAAAAATCTTGAAAAGGATGCGTGGCGGTTGCTGTTTAACTTTCGGAGACATTTTTCAAATTAATGCAAAAAAAAACCGTCCCAATTAGAACGGCTTTTCTTGCCTCAATGGCTCAAAAAAATTCCCCAATTAATTTGAACAAATCAAAGATGCGAAGAAGAATAATGCCAGTCAAGAGGGAAAACCCTGTTTTTTATAGGGATTTTTCCCTTTTTTTTTGTGTACAAATTCCTACTTTTTCAAAAATTAGGGGCCACCAAAACGTTTTCATAAAAATTCGCTCCCCTATTTTTTTTAAATTTTAATATTTATTCTATTTTGCGGCAACATACTTTTCAGCCGTAACCTATGTCTTCCGTAAAATTTCCTGTTCTATTTTTAATCTTCTGCTGTTTTATAGCCCATTCCCAGCCAGGGCCAGTTTATGAATTTGGCAAACCCAACAAGCAGGAATTTGAACTTAAAAATTATGAAAGTGAGCCAGAAGCTGCTGCGGTGATTCTTTATGAATCCGGGAACTATTATGCCGTTTCCATAGTCAAGAAAACCGCGTTCCGATTGGTGATGGAAATACAGCGGAAGATAAAGGTTTTTGACGCCACAAAATTCAATAATTCCACAATAGAAATTCCATTTTATGTGGGAAATGGATTTTATAAGGAGGAAGTCCTTAACTACAAAGCCATCACCCACAGCGGGATTGTACAGGATCAGGTGCCGACAGAATCATTTTTTGAGATTGAAAAGTCCGGGGGAAGAAAGGCGCTGAAATTTACCTTTCCCAACGTGCAGAATGAAAGTATTTTGGAATATAAATATACACTGGTAACGCCCTATTTTTTTGATATGGACGGGTGGGAATTTCAGCATGAATTACCTACCGCTTACAGTTTTTTCCAAACCGTGTTACCCGTGAACATTAAGTTCAACAGGGTGCTTTATGGCCCTAAACCCTTGGACAACCATAGCAACTTAATCAAAAAAAATGATTTTCTGATTCCTTCAAATAATGGCCGGGTAGATTCCGAAGTAAATATTTATGTAATGAAAAATGTTCCTTCCTTTGAGGAAGAAAAATTTATGCTGTCCCGGAAAAATTATATCTCGCGCATTGCCTATGAACCCTTGTCCTTCAAACCTTTCCATGGCGAGGAAATTGTTTACACCCGTTCGTGGAAAGACATAGATGATCTATTCAAAGGGCGGGCCGATTTTGGGAGCCAACTGAAAATGAACAATTATTTCAAAAGGAAAATGCCCAATGAAATCCTAAATATAAAGGATGATTTGGAGCGCGCAAAGGCAGTTTATGGATTTATACAGAAAAGTTATACCTGGAATGGCCGGTATTTTAATTACGGCATGGAGGTTAAGGAAGCCTTTCAGGAAAAATTAGGCAGTGTTTCAGATATAAATATTTCGTTGGTCAATGCGCTGGAAGCCGCAAACTTAAACGCGAAATCCGTTATCCTCTCCACGCGCGAAAATGGGTTGCCCACAGCGCTCTACCCCGTACTTTCCAATTTTAATTATGTAATGGCCGTATTAATGATCAATGATGAAAAAATAGTATTGGACGCTACCGATAAACAAGCCCCTTTTGGTATCATTCCGTTTCGGGCGCTAAACGTGCAGGCGCGCGTTATGGACTTTAAAAACGGTAGCCACTGGATGCCCATTGAGCCTTTCAAACAAAATATCCATTACGTGAATGCCCAAATAACCGCCGATGCCAACGGAGACTTTACGGGAAAGGTGAGCCAGACCAGTTACGGCTACATTGGGCTGGGAAAAAGAAACACAATTGACGAATCCACCCTTCAAGAATATATAAAAACCCAAGAAAAAGAAAAGGCCGGCATTGAAATCAAAAACTACCAAGTGGAAGATTTAAGCGAAATTGAAAAGCCACTGAAAGAAAATTACACTATTGCAATTGAACCCGAACAGGTGGGACAAAAAGTGATTCTCTATCCCTTTTTCAACAAAACCCATATTTCCGAAAATCCGTTCAGGATGAAGGCGCGCAGCTACCCGATGGATTTTGGCTATCCATTTACGAACACCTATTTGGTTTCCATAGATTTGGCCGACACCTATGAAGTGGAACAACTGCCCATTAGCCGAAGTGTAAAATTACCCAACGATGACGGCGAATGTTCTGTGACCTACGTAGCCGAAGGCAGCAAGATAAACATCCGTTTCAATTTTAAGCTGAACGCATATCGGTTTCCGCCCGATGCCTATCAATCATTGAAAACATTCTTTGGAAGCCTAATCCAAATTTTGAAAGAAGAAACCATCATTTTAAAAAAGAAATAAAATGTCCTTAAACAACCTCCTATTTCTCTGCTGTTATTTCACAATTTACTTCGGCCAAGCCCAAGCAGAGCCGGTACACACTTTTGGCGAACCGCTGCAACAAGAATTTTCAATGACATCCTATCCATTAGACCCGGAAGCATCCGGCGTAGTGCTCTATGAAAGAGGAAATTATACCGTGGACGCGGCCGATGGCTATGTGAGGCTTTTAAAGGAAGTGCACCGTAAAATCAAGGTTTTCGATGCCAAAAACTTTAACTATGCCACTTTTCAAATACCTTATTATCGAGAAAACCAGGTCCAGGAAAATATAAAGGATTTCAGGGCAGTGACCCACAATGGCAGATCGAAAGTCTATGTTGGCGAAAATGCGTTTTTTGACACGAAGGAAGGACAACACTGGTCCGTTAAAACCTTCACTTTTGCCAATGTGCAGGACGGCAGTATTTTAGAATACACCTACCGCATTGAAACACCCTACTTTTTCAATTTGGGTAGCTGGACATTTATGAATGATTTGCCCACCCTCTACTCTGAACTCCACACGGAAATCCCTGGAAATTTTACCTATAACCGGGTGCTTTACGGCGACCGAAGTCTAAACGTGAACGAGGCGGAAATAAACCCCGATTGTTTCCATCTTCCCGGCTTCAAACTCGCGGCCGATTGTGAATCTGCAACCTATGCCATGAAAAACATACCCGCTTTTAAGGAAGAAAAATATATGATTTCCAAATTCAATTACATTCCTTCAATGAAGTTTGAACTCCGCAATATCGTGCATTTAGATGAAAGCAAAACCTCCTATTCCAAAAGCTGGAAAGATGTGGACAATAAATTTCAATATGACAAGGATTTAGGGCGACAATTGAAATATACCAGTTTCTTTAAGGAACAGCTTCCGGTTTCAATAGGTTCAATTTCAAATGATTTGGAACGCGCCAAGGCCGTTTACTATTTTATTCAGCAACAAATGGCCTGGAACCACGAAACCACAGTGCTGCAGGATATTCGCGTAAAGGAAGCCTTTGAAAAGAAAGTGGGCAACAGTTCAGAAATTAACTTGGCCCTAATCAATGCGCTGGAAGCCGCTGGCCTCGACGCCAAAATAATGCTTATTTCCACCCGCGATAAGGCCATGCCCACAAAACAATATCCTCTACTTACTGATTTTAATTATGCCATCGTCTTTCTATCCCTAAACAATGAGGAATACCTGCTGGATGCCACAGAGAAATACGTCCCCTTTGGTGTGCTTCCAAAAAGGGCATTGAACCTGGAAGGAAGGGTCCTCGATTTCAAAAACGGAAGTTATTGGAAACCCATTTCGCCCAGCAATAAAAACATGCACTATGTAAACATGCAACTCACTGCCGATGAGTCTGGACAGTTTTCGGGAAAGATAAACGAAGTTTCCACCGGCTATATTTCGGTTGATAAACGAAAGGAAAACAACGATTTAAGAAATGAAGAAATCATCAAAAGGAAACAGAGCCGCAATGAAGCCATAAACATTACGAACCTCTCTGTTGAAAATGAAAAGGACTTAGAGCAGCCCTTTAAGGAAAGTTATGAAATCTCATTGCACGAACAACCCGTGGGCGCAACTTTTTTTCTGTATCCTTTTTTGATGGAGACCTTCTTTTCTGAGAATCCCTTTACTGCCGAAAAACGGCTATACCCAATAGAACTTGGATTTCCAATTTCAAATAATTACTTGGTTTCCCTAACTATGAACAACCAATATGAAATTGTAAAAGTTCCGGCAAACAAGCGGGTGAAACTTCCGGAAAATGACGGGGAGCTCTCGGTAGTTTATGATGTTTCTGGAAACAGCTTGAATATTCGGCTAAGTGTGAAGCTCAACACCCAGAGTTTTGCGCCGGAAGCCTATAAATCACTGCAAGAGTTTTTTTCAGAGTTGATCAAAATTCAAACCATCGAGCCCATTGAATTAAAAAGAATCTAAAAACTACGGCATAAAACGCAGGCCACAACATATATCCATCAACCTACAAATTCTCCCGATTCTTTTCCTGAATCTTCCGAATAATGGCCGTTGCGGTGCGCCGGGGGACAAAGCGCGGTAATTTGGATAGAAATTTATTGAAGTTCCCCGGAATGGCTACCACCTTTCCTTTCATCATGGCGTGATACCCATATTTGGCAACATGTTTTGGGCAGGCAATATTGAATTTGATTTTGTTCTCAGACGTTTTCGCGCCGTTTGAAACTACTTCCTGAAAACAGGTTTTTGTTTGCCCCGGACACAAACAGGTGACCGTAACTCCCGTACCTTTCAATTCATTGGCGATAGCTTCGGAAAAAGAAAGGATATAAGCCTTGGTTGCATAGTAAAGTGACATCAAAGGGCCGGGCTGAAAGGCCGCCAGCGAAGACATATTCAGTATTTTTCCTCTGCCGCGTGCAACCATTCCCTGTAAAACCAACTTGGTCAAATGGGTGGTGGTCATCACGTGAAGGTTCAACATAGCGGCATCACGATTCCAATCGGTCTCGTTGAAGCTCCCGAAAATCCCGAAGCCAGCGTTGTTGATAAGCACCTCAACGGGCTGTCCTTCCAAGGCGTCAAAAATTTCCTCCGACACATTGGGTTGGCTTAAATCCTTATGCAGCAATTGAATTTCCACGGGATGTTGCTTAGCAATTTCCACCTTGGCCGTTTGCAGTTTTTCTGCATCAACATCTACTAAAAACAGGTCATACTTATCTTTGGCCAATAACAAGGCCAATTCAAAACCCAATCCTGATGCGGCTCCGGTTACAATCGCTATTCTCTTTTCCTGTTTAATGATGGAACGGTGGATTGTTAATGAAAAGTTAATTTTTCAATCCGCAATTTCTACATAATCTTGTAAATATGCAAATCTGGGAGTAAGTTTTCCATCAGCAGTGGTTATTTTGGCGCGTTGCAGGATGCCATTCTTATCATCGTTGAAGAAGGCTGGGATCACATTTTCCAAAAACATATCGCCAAAACCTTCACTTGCATCTTTTGGCAATTCACAGGGCAAATTATCTACTGCCATTACCGTGATAGCGCCGGGCGCATTAAAATCGGTTTCGGTTTCGGTATGTGGGTTATATCCATAAAAAGGATGGGCAATGGTGGAGGCTCGGATTGTGCAGGCCACGGGGCCATCTACATCGCAGGAAATATCAGCCACAAAATCTATTTTAAAATCGGGACTTTTTGCGTCTTCCTTTGTGAAAAGGAAAGGTGCCCCATTACCGTAGAAATGGCCCGTGATAAATAGATTGCTCACTTTGGCATACTTCATAAAATCACTTTCATAGCCCGAGGGGTCATTGTAAAATTCATTCTTGTTGAATTCGGATCCGTCCTTGCGTTTGTTGTATTCGCTAACGTCTATAAGGCAATAGACGGGCTGCTTGAATTCTTCCGAAAGATATTCCGCATCGGTAACTTGGCGAATTTTTAGGTGGTCCAAGATTTCCTTCGCGCCTTTGGCCACCTTGCCGGTGCCGGAAAGAATTATTTTAATGTTTGGAAGTGTAATTTTGTTCAATTCCGATTTCATGGCTTCCAAATCCGGAAGATTTTCCACCTTGGGGAGGGCGAAGAGACCATCGCGCAGCCCCAACCCCCTAAAACCATTGTAAGCACCCACGAGGCCGGCGTAATAGCCAAAGCCAATCAATCGGTGGTTGTTCTCGTCCACTATGGTTTCGTGGTCAAACATTTCAATGTTTTTATTGAGCATTGCGCGCAGTAGTTTGCGGTTATAGGGTTGTTTCTTTATGGTATGGCTAAAAAAAAAGTATTTCTTATTTGGAATCAATGCTTCAACCGGCACTTCCTTTACGCCCAGCAAAACATCAGCACTGGAAACATCATCCATCACTTCAAAACCTGCATCGCGATAGTCTTTATCTGGAAAAATTCGGATGTTTGAAGCTTCCACGATAATTTTAGCCTCGGTGAATTTCTGAATAACTTCTTGGCACTTTTCGGGTGAAAAAACTACCCGTCGATCCGGCGGATTTTTGCGTTCCTTAATAATGGCGAAAGTTATAGGCATTTGGTATGTTTTTTGAATAAATGATAGCGGCCGCAAAGATATGGTTTTTCATGTATCTTTGTCGCCTTTGGCGGCTTTAAGCTGTAGGCTTTAGGCAAGAAGCATTCATTAATTGTTCATTGCTAATTGTTCATTGAAAAAAGGGGCCGACTGGTTTTGACAGCGGGTCTAATTGTATTGTAAGCATGCCGAGCGCTGGGATATAGCTCGTTAATATCATATTTCACACTTTTTAAACGGCGAGAATAACTACGCCCTAGCTGCATAATCCGAATCATAGTAGGATGTGCCTCGACCCACAAGGTGGGTAAGCAGGAAGTCACTCAACGGCCTTGGTTTGCGGCGGTTGACATAGTGGCTTCGTAAAAGTAAACCTAGCAAGAGTAGGGCTTTGATGCTCTTGTGAAGCTCAAGTAAAGATAAGGAGTGCGTTGGTAGTTTTCGACCGGCAATCTCTCGAAAACCTAAATGAAAACTAAGCATGTAGAAGGCAGTATAATTGCTTGTTTGGACGAGGGTTCGAATCCCTCCGGCTCCACCTTCGCTCGCCATAGCTTCCGTTTTTCAGGAAGCGACGGCGAGCTTTTTAATTTGTAGCCTTTTTCATGATTCTTAGTTATATTTATGGCGAGCTTCGGTGGACGCAGTCCACTATCAAGTTATTATGAAGCTTTGCGTTTTTCAGCAAAGCGTAGGAGGGCTTATTATATTTAGCACACATAATAATGGTAACGTTTGAGGGCTTGCGCCTCGGCCGACGCCATAGGCTCTTGCCGACGGTTGTCCGCTAGCCAACTACGCCATAGTGGCTACGAAGGCCGTAAAGCTTTAGCGCACGCGGACGGTGGATGTGGATCCACTTCTACTCCGTAGCTTGCGTAGGAAGGAATTATCACTCACGATAAAATTTTAAAACTTATTTCTTAACTTTATACAACTCCCCATAATTTTAAAACTATTAATTATGGAACTACCCTACGCAGTCTATATTCTTAAATGTGCCAATGGGAAATATTACACAGGATATACCACCAAAATAGACAATAGACTAATTGCCCATGGTAAAGGTGAAGTTTCATTCACAAAAGATAAGCTTCCTGTAACCCTTGTTCATCTATCTCTCTTCTCTGACAAGCAAAAAGCTTATGATTTTGAGCGGTATTTAAAATCTGGTTCAGGAATTGCTTTTAGAAACAAAAGATTGGTCTAAGATAATTCAATCATTTACTATTTCGCATTTTCACCGAATCAGTACTACTAAAACAGAATCCCTAGGCTACCACCAAAGGATTATTCCTTTTGCTCCTGTGTTTTTGGCTGCTCTTTTTCCTTCTTCTTATTTTGTGGCTCAGCTAAGTCTTCCATCATTTTAAAGAATTTACCTGTATTGGTAACATAGCTATCTGCCAGCATATTGTATTTTTCCAGCATTTCTTTGGTTAGCTGCCCGGTAGAGCCTATATAAGTATCGTTGTTAACCGTTTCCTTGAACCAGGCCAAGGTTAAACCGATAAGCTGCACATAATTACTTCGGCTTTCCTGCAGGCGGGCAGGCGGATCTGCAATAAAATGGGTGACAATACTGGCCATCCCGAAGGTGCCAAAGGCCACAGCCAAAATGGCTTGTCCATAAATGCCAAAAACCAGTGCAGAGACTATTAAGCATAACCCCAAGCAGAAACTAACAATATACATGATACGGGTAGTGTTCTGCGAGTTTTTGCTTTCGTCCAAGGAATCTTTAAGACTGTCTTTAAGGCTTCTTATTACATCAAAAGTCTGTACCCCAGATTTTGACAGCTCGTCCAGCTGCTGCAGTTGCATCTGCATCTGCTTTTTGCCAAGGTCGGTTTGTAAGTTTTGAAGAGTGGTATATTGGTGGGTTATTGTATCATTTATCTCCTTAATTTTTAAAAGCCCTTCCTCAGAAATATTGTATTGTTTAAAATACTCCAAATTTGGCGCCTGCGTGGGATTCATTGCTATTGCGTGCAGTTCATTTATCAAGTTGTCATTATCCATAATAAAAGTTTTGGTTATACTATTACATCGGGACAGTTTTAAAATGTGAGCAAAAAAAGCCCGTAGCCTCACATCTACGAGCTTCTTTAACTCCAAATTATAACAAATAATTAGGGTTCCAGTGCAAATGCAACTGTTCTGCCATAATCTCTGGCAACGCGCGATATACCATCCGTAGCCGTAGAAATTATATGCAATGTTTCTGCAAAGGCAGCTTTTCCAGCGCCATCTTCATAACACTCACCCAGTAATTCAGAAGGGGTAAAGCTCTTGCTGTATATACCTGTTATGGTGTCTAGAGTATAGCCAGAGGCACTGTCTATAACCATTCCTCTTGCATTGGCTATGGGCACTCCTCCACAGGTTCCTTTTACTACTCCAAAGCTAAACTCCGCAAAATCGGTAGGATGGGTTGCCTTAAAGGATAGCGCAAGCGCTGCCTCTACGCCTTCGGGTTTGTACTTCACAAAACCACAGCAGTTGGAAGATGCGGGCGTGCCATTTACGTTTACTGTGTAGATATCGCCTACGCACTGGCCATTGTCAATCCTAAGCAGCATATTGAAGGCATCTGCATTCGTAGCCGTAGGATTTTCCAAGAGGACGTTAGGTGCATTCTCACTATACCTAGCATCGTCGTGCCTTGGGGTCTTAAAGTTTGCTTTTGGAATGTTCTGCAGTAGGTTCCCCGCTTGGTCAAACAGTTCCAACTTCAACTCGTACAGACCATTTTCGAAATCTGAGACAGCAGTAGTATCAAACTGAATGGTGTCCATATAATAGGTCTGTTGGTGCCAATGTGGATGTGAATCCGCAGGCACATTGAAAGGCGCCATGGTTGGCTCTTCTGGCGGAATGATGTACAAGTTATCATTGGGACCTACGGTAAATGGTCCAAGCTTCTTACTTTCCGGTGCCCATTGCCAGTCGTCATTGGCATCCTTATAGCGGTATTGATACCCCTTTCTTACTTCCCCGCCTTTGGGAGGCAAGGGTTTATAGGAATCACCTACAAAATCCAAATCAGCATTCGCACGCTGTCTGTAGCTCCAACGATAATAGTACACGTTCGCGTTCGGCAGGGCTGGTCCGAAGCCCATTCTTAAAATGGGACTTCCGCCAAACGGTCTTTTATAGTCATCTACTGTTGTAACCAGGAAGCTGTCCCCCGCTGCGCCAGCATCCGTAAGACCAATACGGTCATAGGCTACGCTTTGGCCTGGAGGCGCCAACATTTGATGCCCCTGTTTAACGTGGGAAACACTGGTATGGCCCAAAGTGCGTATCCATACATCTTCGCCAATAAGCTCGCAATCGCAGCAGCAATCGCCAGCTACTCTTGGATGGGTCAAGTGGATATTGATATCGGTACCACAGACGTAGTTCCAATGGATATTGCACGGTTTGGGCGGTTTGTAAACCGTAGTCCATACCCCATCTATCATATATTCCACCCAGATATAAATATCAGGCTTATCGCCAAAGCAGTTGTAGTATATATTCTTTTCAAACCTGCCAGCGGCATTGGTTTCTACTACTGCCAATTCCTGGCAACGGTAAAAATAAGGCCACCACCAAGGCCAAAAGCAGAACCATGGATGCAATAGCGCATAGTTTTTCACTATGGTATCCCTGATAACATTCAAATTGCCAGAGGCAAATTGTTGTTTTATTTCGTGACCCAATTCAGGTAATAGCGAAAGTGTTTCCTTGGTCATTTCCGGAAGGGACTGCGTCTTGAAAATATTCTCTTCGTCCAGCCCTCCACGCATCATTGGGAAACGTTCCATCCGCTGATAAGGACCAGGGTCTGGAATAGGAATGGGTACTTTAAATTTTGGATTTAATACAGCATCCGGCACCTTGGCGATAATGTGATCCGGTATTTTACGGATCCAATACAAGATAGGGTCAATTTCGCAGATATGCACCCGCGCCCGGCATACGGGCAGGTCTTCCCAACCATTGCCAAAGTTGAACCATTTTGACACCTTTCCACTTACGCGACATTTACATTTAAGCCAGAAGATTGATAGCCCTTCTGGAATGGGCAATATGTTTAACACATTGTTATCGTTCAGCCTTATAATAGGCTCGTATGCCTTATAGCTTTGCAACTCCTGCGTAGTTTTAACGCGAGTTATTTTTTTATCGGAAGCTGGAGCAATAAATAGCTTTAGCTGTTCAGGGTCTAATTTCCGATTCCTATTTCCAGGAGGTAATTTGTCAAGATCAAACTCCAGGATATTGTCTTTCACATATTGCCATTGCAGCAATATTCCCCTACAATTAAAGAGAAAGCCAATAAGCGGCAGCTCTATTTCAGGGGGTTGTTCAAAATCTACATTGATCTTGAATTTTCTGTTGAATTCTTCAGGATTTTTTGCCATCATTACGTGGTTTAGTTTAATGCCTACTCTTTTTAATCTTGGATTTTGGGCTTACTCCATTTATTGTATCTTCATACGGGGAGGAGCATACACTTCAATTTTGGAAGCTAGAAGTGTTATGGGTATATTTCTTTGCACTGTAAAAAGAATGCTTCCTTTTTCAGTGCAAAGAAATTAGGTGTCATAAATACTATTTAGACCAAATACCTTCGTAGTGCGCTTTATTGCCATCTTCATAGCCAGCTACACAGCGGGTGAGATAGCCTTTGGAAAGCATACTGCTATATTCGGTTTGGTATTGCGAACCAGAGAGATGGTGCTTTTCCCACCACGAGTTGTAATCGGGTGCATTTTTGTACCATATTCCGCTCAATCGGGGTTTGCCGCCTTTCACATAGGCATCCAAATAAACGAGTTTGAACTTCTTTTTATCGGTATAGTCCTTAAAGGCATCCTTAAAGCCTTGCAAGGTCATGTCTGGACGCAGGTAAAACCCACCTGTTTTCTTCTTTTCCCAAAGCGCGCTAACATAGGTTTTGGAACCTATATGCACACAGGAAACGTTTGCGGGTACCCATCCGGCCTTGTGGTGTTTTTCAAAATTTGCCTCGTGCCAAGAAAGGGGTTGCCCATGATAGGCCATCCACTTCACGGAACTGTCTTTTTTCCAGACCGCTGCATACCGCAGCTTGCCACTCAATAGATAGGAATTTATATTGATAAGCCTATAACCGGCCTTGACCCATTTATCAAACTCGGTTTGATATTTCTTGCCGTCCATATTGTGGCGGGCTACCCAAGCCACATTCTTTGAGGGACGGAAAATAGCGTTGAAATAGGTTTTTCCGTTTACGTCAAAGCCATCCACCCACACGGGGTAGTAGCCACAGGTCCATATCTTGTCAAATTCGGCTTGATAGTTGGCATTGCTTACCCCGTGTTTTGCCACTTCGCCCCAATTGGTTGGGTATTCGCAATAGGGGTGCTCCATAGCCACAAAACAGGCCTTGCTTTTCTTTCCGGGAATACCTTGGGTATTGAGCTTGGACCAATTGATATTGGACTTGGGCGTTTTGTAATGATCCTTCCCTATAACATAGCCCGTGTTAAACAGCAATGGCCTAAAGGCGCCACTGTCCGGTTGGTCATCGTTTTTATAGGCTTTTATGTGTATGTGTAAATGCGGCCCACTGGAATTGCCCGAATTTCCCGCTTTCCCCAGTACGACACCCTTTTTTACGGTAGCCCCCTTTTTCATCAGGGAACTGGTTAGGGAACCTTTCTGCATATGGGCGTATAGGGCGACCACATTGCCATGCCTGATGTAGAAATGGTTTCCGCCACCGCCAAAGTCAAAAGAGCCCCAGAGTTCGTCCTTTTGTTTTTTCATTCCGGCATCGGAACCGTCGGGCTTCCAGTTGTTGGGAATGTTGCTTTCAAAATGCAGCACGGTGCCGTCTGCCATCGCCCTGATTGGTTTGCCCCAGATGCGATAGTCTTCGTTTTTACTGCCGTCCTTGTTTGGTAACAAGCCACGCCAAGCTTTGTCCTTATAGGCTTCCACTCCCAGATCATACGCAAACACTTGGCTTCCGCCGCCGTGCATGGAATAGCCAGACACAAATTCGTCATCACCAAAATCAGCTTTGCTAAAAGGAAATGCCAGCGCATGGGAGTAAGGCTTTAAGTTTTTGGTGACGGAAAGTGCGCCTCTGTAATTTTTAAAGTAAAAACTCAGTTTAACCTTGTTCGGGTAAGGAGCATCCATAAAGACCACATCGCCGTTTTCATGATACTCACGGCTGTTCTGCCAGTTGGCGGAATGGGCTGGTTCTATAACAAGTTTGTCGGCGGGCAGATATACGTCCTTTTTTACGGTGGTATTGCCTTTTTTGTATTCCAGCACCACCCTTTCCATATCTACAGCTACCGTTCCTTTGTTGTAAACCTTAACCCAAATGGAAAGTTGCGCCAAGGGTGCCTCTTGACTGGTAAAACCGGGTGTGGGATGGAACAGCACAAAATCGCCTTCGGTGGGTTCCATAGCAAATTCAATATTTGCAGGGGCGTTGGCTCCTCTTTTGAAAAGGTGGGAATCAACCTTTGCGGCATCAAACCGAACCGGCTTGTCCTCCGTAAAGTTAAAGTGCCTCACTTGGGCAATGGTGCCAACACTTTTAAGGGTCGCGGCGGAAAGCTTCCGCGATTTTACGGCGGCAGTAACCCTACCCGTCTTAGCAGCGGGCTTTACCACTTTTTTTAAAGCAGCGGATTTAAGGGTGGTCGATTTCGTTAGCGGAGTCTTTTTTGAAGACACTCCTTTTTTAAGAATTTTCTTTGCGGTCATCTTAATAAGATTTTGAAGTTAAACAAAATGTAAGAAACCAATCGGGGAGTACTTGCCGAATTAAAAGCAAGAATGCTTAAAAAGAGGAGAGTTTCAGCCAGCAACAAAAAAATAGATGGTTGACTGCTGTAAATTTAGCAAATAATTGAATATCAAACGCTTTTGAAGGCATTTTTTTTTATTTTAACAAGATAACACCCATTTTAAGCTACCTTTTTATCTTTAAATGACCCCACCAATGATACGAAGCACAGCACACAATTGCTGATTTTTGTGATGGTTATTTTGTAAGAAAATGATATAACGACTTGGATTTAAACCCGATTAATTATGGATGCCATAATAGAACCCTAAGAATAAAATAAGCATAAGCCAAAAATAGGTTTTACTAATTTTTAATTATTTGGGAAGTTCCTTCCTTATCATTAATATCAATAACTTTTAAGTAATAAATACCCATTTCCAAACTTGAAATATCAATATTATCAGCATCTGTTTTCAATAGTACTTCTTGCCCTAAGCTGTTATAAACCCTAATTGTTTTGATTTTTGTTTCCAATTGAATATTCATTACCCCACTACTCGGATTGGGATAAACCTTGAAATTAAGGGTATTGTTTTCGTATAACGATAAAATCAGGGAGTTTTTATACAGAGCTATAGTGTTCACCAATTCGGAAACTGCTAGAATATCCAGATCACCATCGGTATCCAAATCCGTAGAGGTGATGGAAATTGGTTCAAGAATTTCATTTGACAATATGTTTATGGGGCCAAAATTTCCATTCCCGTCCAAATTCTCGAGCCAGCCTATCAGGTCGTGAAAAACGGATGTAAAGGCAACATCCATGTCGTTGTCATTGTCAAAATCGCCTACAGTTATACGATTAGGAGTTGACTCATTCGTTAAAATTATGGTGGGGTTGCCAAAATTTCCGTTGCCATCCAGATTCTCAACCCAAATAATATATTCATCGGAACTGGTAGTATTGACCACCACATCTTTATCGCCATCCATGTCCATGTCTGCAATTTTTATATCCTGAATATAACTGCCGTGGTCAATTCCCTGGATTAATTTGGCAGGATCAAAGTTTCCTCCGCCCAGATTTTCGAACCAAATTACTTTAGTACCATAGCTTAAATGCCACGTTATAATATCCATATCGCCATCGCCATCTAAATCATCCGTACAGGCAATGGAGTGAAAGCCACCCCCGGGTGTAAGGGGATGAAAGTCTTGATAATTGCCTTGTCCATCCATATTTTCAATCCAGCCATTACCATTCCAAGAGGTATATAAAATATCCATATCATCATCGCCATCAAAATCGGCTGTTTCTATGGACGTCATTTGATTTAATCCACTTGTTAAATTTAAAGATTCCACAAAATTGCCAAGGCCATCCGTGTTTTTATATATCACTATACCACTTTCCGAAGATGAAAAAGATGCTCCTATAACATCCAAATCACCATCGCCATCAACATCGGTTGCCCTTACCAACAGTGCATCCCTTAAATAACCAATTATTTTTTGGCGTGACAGTCTTCCCCTGCCATCAATATTTTCAAACCAGGAAATTTTGCTATTGCCCGGCTGGCCATTAAAGCTTTCCGAAGCAGCCAACAAATCCATATCGCCATCACCATCCAAATCTGCCGTAAATACATTTTTCGCCCCCTCAACATCTTCACTAATTAACTGCTGTTGCCCAAACGTGTTACCGTCAATGTTTTTGTACCAGGCCATCTTGCCATCGCCAAAGGAACTGGAGGTAACATCAAGCTTGCCGTCATTATCAACATCGGCCGTTTTTAAGTAGGAAGGATCAGCAATTTCGTTGGAAATAAGATGTGATGTGCCAAAACTTCCTTGACCGTCCAAATTTTCATAGTATGAAATAAAATCATCTCCCATATGCGAGGCGGAGGCCAGTATATCGTTATCGCCATCATTATCAATATCGGCGGCATAGAGGGTTGCTGGGTCGTCCAGATCACTTTCAACCTCATGCCAGGGTCCAAAAGTACCCTGCCCATCCATATTTTCATACCAAGCTATTCTGCCCCATGCGGAGGAGCTTGATACCAATATATCCAAATCGCCGTCTGAATCCATATCTGTCGGAAAAACTGAAGTTGGATCATTTTCCAGGTCGCTTATAATTATTTCACTTCCAAAATTTCCGTTGCCATCTAGGTTTTTAAACCATATTATTTTATCAAAATTGTAGGAACCCAAAAGCACATCATTATCATTATCGCCGTCAAGGTCAACGCTTATTAACCCTTTGGGGCCATATACTTCCGAGGCAATAATGGTTTCACTGCCAAAATGCCCCAGGCCGTCAAGATTTTTTAACCACGACACTTGGTTGTTGCGCTGTGGGGAGTGGACCAAAATATCCAAATCGGAATCGCCATCCATATCAGCCACATAAATAGGCCCAGTGAAAGCTGCAACAATTCTTTCGGGACCAAAGGTTCCATTTCCGTCCAAATTTTCGAACATATAAATGCGCTCCGGCCAATCTACGGCTACCAAAGCATCCAAATCGCCATCGCCATCCAGATCTGCCAAAGAGCGTGACACAACGTAATGGGTAAAACCGTAAGTGGCGATGGAATTTCTTGAGCTGAATGTGCCCTGGCCGTCCAAATTCTCAAACCAGGCGACACTACGACTTCCTGCTGCCATCATATCCAAATCGCCATCGTTATCAATATCACCAAAAAATGGTTCGTAGAAGCTGAGCACATAACTATCATCCATAATTATTTGCTCCTCAAAGCTGGTTTGGCATACTGTTGAAAAACTTATTAGGAAAAGAAGAAAAGTAAATATTTTGAACATACGTATTGGTTTTATTAACGAGCAAACAATATAGCAATTTCCTAATAAATGTGTACAAATGCACCAGGCTTTTTGGGAATGGACTAACTTTTAGGACGTGCCATGATAGCGACTCACCTTACATTCTACTGTCACCCTGAGCGCAGTCGAAGGGCTTTGTAGTTCGCGACTTGCTTTGTACTACTAAGAGGGTTCGACTGCGCTCACCCTGACATCTGGAATTTTGTTTCTTTGAGGGGTTCGACTGCGCTCACCCTGACATCTGGATTTTTTTTTTCTTTGAGGGGTTCGACTGCGCTCACCCTGACATCTGGAATTTTCTTCTTTGAGGGGTTCAACTGCGCTCACCCTAGTATTTCAATTTTATTCTAAAGTTGTTGAATGGCTCGCCGTGATATCTTTCATAAAAAAACCGCAGGCATTTTGAAAATGCTATGCGGTTTTTTGGGTGAATTAATGGTCATTCGCTTTTCCTTTTGGAATAGGAGAGAAGATAATGCCAAAACTGTTTGAGGATGGTGAGGAGTTTTTTTAGGATAAGTGTCATCACAAAACTTACCGTTGCACCCACCAACGCCAAAATACAGGTGGTTAAAAGCTGTTCTGCCCCAATATTGGGCAAGGTGGAAGCCAACGTACCGCCGGCCGTACCTGCTAGGATGGGGGCATTTTTAAAGTTCATGGTCTTCTTCTTTTAAAGGTACTTTCGTTTCGTCCCAGTCTGCTACCACTGCCTGGCTTACGGATGACATCACAGTTCCAATAACGGTTGTATAGGCGGCCACTGTAACCAGCATTTCTGGCATTGCACTTGGTACTGCCAATATTGCCCCGCCCGATGCCGCAATTGCCAAGCCAATGTTGCGCAAGATTCTAAAGAACTTAGGCGTTGGTTTTTTGTATCTGTCTAAGATGTTCATACCGGTTTGAGTTTATGTTTACTATTATCTTTTCATCACTTTCCATTGTTTGGTGAAAAATGGAAAGTAGTTTTTCCAAAGCGAGCCTCGAATAGATACCCTTCCCTATTCCCGTGAGTTGTTTTACGGGTGCTATGCCGCCGTGCAATTCTTTGATGGCACTGGTTGCGGGATGGATTAGGATACGGTTTCGGTTGTAGACATCCAGCACTTCCAAATGGTTTTGATTCTCTGGAGAGAAGCGTGCTTTTAGTTCGTATTTGCCTTCCGGGATGCAGGAAATATTTCTTTTGTTTTCTTTCCACGGAAGCTCAATGGTGAAACAGACGAAGTGTCCGTTTAAGGTGAGGGTACCATTGGTACCCCCACGCTTATAAACCCTTGTTAAAACAAGTTCCATACCTAGACGTCGTCAACATTTACAACACCTAAGGCATTAAAAGCACCATTCTTTAAAGAGTAGAATTGTCCATTTACCTCTTGGTAGAATTCAACGCCCAGCACTGAAAGTACTGGATACGCTGAATTTGGAGTTACCGAAGCGGTTAGCGTAGTGGCCAACACCGGTGAATTGTCATAAGGCAATACCCCCATATCCATTTCGCTGTACACAAAGGTTTTGTTTACAAAATCCAGTTCCGCAGCGCCTATTGCCAGTTTGTAATGTGTGGTTCCCGAAGGAGCCGCAATTTGCTCTGTGGCGCTAAAGGCATCAACCGCAATTGTAGCATCCCCACTTACACGATCGAAGGCAGGTGTAAAGAGCCCATAAAAGGTGGTCCCCAGCTTGCCGTTGATGTTAAAATCAAAGTCCTTCAAAAGATCAAGGTTCCCCTCATTCAGGTTTCTTTGTCCCCGTTGATTTAGTGGATCCGTTTTGATAATTGCAAGCAGTAAGGTTGTTAGCCTACTTACCACTCGTCTGTCCTTGGCATTTTGCATTAAGGAGCGTAGCGCACTTCGAATGAGCTTACCCCCCTTGCCTGCCCGGCCAAATTCAGAGTTGTTTTCACGAGTACGTGCAAAAGCAGCACTGTGCAGAATTTTGTCCCGGTCTATTCCGCCCTTAGCTCGAGCAAGGTGACCGTCTGCAGTTTTGTAAAAGGCTATATCATCGATAGTACCTTTTAACTTGATAATTCCAGCTTGTTTAGCCATAATAAAAAGATTTAAAGTGAGCTGCAAAGATGGGGTGTGGAAAAAGCCATTGTTCACAAGTTGGGGGCATCTTGGGTATGATTTTTTTGTGAGTATGTGAGTTTGTGGGTATGTGAGTAGGTGAATTAGTTGAAAAGGATTTGGGATTTGGTAAAACTATTTTGGTTTTAATACTGGTTTGATAGTAAAAAAATTCAAAATTTACTTAATTTGAATTTAAGTTTTTGATTATGTGGAAATTAGGATTATGCTGCTGTTATTTTTTTCACAAGTTGGACCCAAGTTGTAAAAGGGCTCATTTCATTTTGTAGGAAAAAAGACCTATTTTCCTACATTTTAATGACTTTGCTATGGCTTTGCTATGGCTTTGGTATGGCTTTGGTATGGCTTTGGTATGGATTATCTATTTGGATTGTTGGATTGTTGGATTGTTGGATTTTTAGATTGTTGGATTTTTGGATTTTTGGATTGCTGGAATGTTGGATTGGTAGTGGTCCCCCTAGCCCCCAAAGGGGGAAAGACCCTCCTGATACCCACTAAAATTTTCTTATTAATTCATTATATATTTGAATTGATGGTTGGTGCCGAAGGAAGTTTAATTTTAAACAGTGTATGGTGGTTTTT
>JBEBRF010000001.1:0-64497 GCA_040394975.1 Aequorivita soesokkakensis | reverse complement strand
TTAATGAAATTCATTTATCGAAGCCCTTGTGTCAAATTTAAAACGGTTTCTTTTGTAATTTGAGATTTATTGTGATTTGGGGTTTGTGATTTGGTATTTATTTTGAAAAAATTCTATCTTTAAAAGATGGAAAAAACCTGTCCGGAATGTGGTGATAAAATTTTGGGGCGCGCTGATAAAAAATTCTGCAGCGATGCCTGCCGCAATTCCCACAACAATTCGCTGAATAAGGACAATAAAAACTTGGTCCGCAACATCAACAACCGGCTACGGAAAAATTACAGAATCCTTGAAACGCTAAATACCGAGGACAAAACCAAAACCACAAAAGATAGGCTTTTGCGAATGGGTTTCAGTTTTGATTATTTCACCGGAACATACACCACAAAATCCGGATCAACATATTATTATCTTTACAACCAAGGTTATCTTCCATTGGAAAATGACTTTTATTTATTGGTGAAAAAAGATTTGAAATAGGCCACTAACCCTGAAATTGGCATTTTCTTATATTTTATCTAACACACCATTAACCCGGCCGCTTTTTCATAAAAAGTATCTTTAACCCTCAAACAAAAAAAACAACTTATGAAAACGAAGAACATTTTTATGATGATGCTGTTATTTTTCAGCTTCACCCTTTTTGCGCAAAACGCAGACGACAAAAAAATAATCAAGGACGCCGAAAATGCAAAAGCCGCATTTATTAAGGCCAATCCAAAAATCCAAAACTATTTTGACGATGCAAAAGCTTACGCCATTTTTCCCAACGTTGGAAAGGGCGCCATCATTGTTGGTGCGGCATCTGGCAATGGAGCGGTTTATGAAAGAGGCGTTTTGGTGGGCATGGCATCTTTGAAACAAGTGGACGTGGGTGCACAAATTGGCGGAAAGGCATACAGTGAAGTGATTTTCTTCAAAACAGACCGCGCCGTTCAAGATTTTATGGACGACGATTTTAGTTTTGGAACTAATGTTTCCGCGGTGGCGATAGACCAAGCCCCGCCTTCCTTAAATATTACCTATACTGATGGAGTTGCGGTTTTTACGCTTCCAAAGGAAGGATTGATGGCCGAAGTATCCGTAGGAGGCCAAAAATTTGATTTTGAAGATTTTGATTAAACCTTCATTCCCAACAAAAATTAACCCGTTTGTGATGTCTAAAAGACTGCTTACGGGTTTTTTTATTTTTAAGAAGTAATGGCTTTCCCGAAAAATTCTTTCCGGCATGGTCCCTTCCGCTCGCCGTGCCAATGCCATTTCCCGTTATAATTTGATACCTTTGAAAAAACCAAAGAGGCGTGTTTTATGACCTTAGAAAAAAATCTTAAGGAGCGGATCAAGGAGTTGACTTGCCTATATGAAGTGTCGTCCATAATTGTGAACAATGATTCACGGGCGCTGGACAAAACATTGTATTCCATAGTGTTAAGTCTTCGCAAAGCGCTTCAATATAACAAATATGCCACGGTTGAAATAAAATCAGATCCCTATCACCTTCTTTCCTCAAGCATTTCAAAGGAAACGGTATTGATTGAAAACGACATAAATGTTTTCAACGAACCAAAAGGGGTCATTAAAATCCATTATCCGGCGGACAAATTCACGAAAAAGGATTTTTTGCCGGAAGAGGAACAACTGCTCAAAACCGTGGCCATTAACGTGGGCGATCTGCTGGAGCGCGTTGCCATTAGGGAGAACGAAGCGGTGATGAAACGAAAAATGGAGCACGCCGACCGTCTGGGAATTCTGGGTGAAATTACTGCCGGAATAGCCCACGAGCTAAACACGCCCCTCGCCAATATTTTGGGCTTTGCCGAACTTTTGAAAAGCAAGGAATCTACCAATGTTCAAAACAGCCAAGACCTTGATAAAATAATAAACAGCGCCATATTTTCTCGGGAAGTAGTGAAAAAGCTAATGTTCTTTGCCTGCGAAATGCCCCAAAATTTAGGGCAGACAGATATTATTCCAGTCATTCGGGATGCCATCAATCTTTTGGATCCAACTTTTAAAAAGAATGAGGTGAAATATAAGGTAACCCTCCCAAAAGGCGCGGTGCTGCTGAAGGCCGATACCATTCAATTGACACAGGTTATCTTCAATCTTGTACTTAATGCAATCTATTTTTCACCCAAAGATGGATTGATAAAAATTTCATTGGAGGAAACCAAAAATAAAATAACCCTGAAAATTTCCGATGAGGGGCCCGGGATTCCCGCGGAAAACGTCCAAAAAATATTTCAGCCCTTCTTTACCACCAAAACCGTGGGTGACGGCTCGGGATTGGGCCTGAGTGTTGTCCACGGAATCATAAAAGGCCATCGCGGAACTATAGAATATCAACCAAACATTCCCACAGGAGCCACTTTTGTTATAACTTTTCCCAAATAAAAACCAATGCTTCAAAAGGAAAACATATTAATTGTTGATGACGACATCAATATTCTGGAATTGCTCCAGCGGCATCTCCATTCACTGAATTATCATACATACAAGGCCATTTCAGTGAAAGAGGCCGTTGCCATCCTGCGCGACACAGAAATAGACTTGCTGATTACCGACCTGAAAATGCCCGAAATTGACGGGTTCCAACTTATCCAGTTCGCTTCCGAACATTACCCAAATATGCCCAAACTGGTAGTAACGGGCTACCCTTCCATACAGGATGCACTTTCAGCCATAAAATCTGGGGTGGTGGAATATTTAGTGAAGCCATTTACAAAAGAAGAATTGAAACAGGGCGTGTTGAAATCCCTTTCAACCAAAATCAAACAAAAGACCTCCGAAAAATCTGCTTCCTCAGCTACCTATAACGAAATTATTGGGGAGAGCGAAGCCATAAAAAACGTCATCCAAATAATAAAACGCGTGAAGGACAATAAGGCCACCATTTTTATTAGCGGGGAGAGCGGCACCGGAAAGGAGCTGGTGGCGCGCACCATCCACTATAACGGAAAATTTTCGCGAGCGCCGTTCATTGCCGTAAACTGTGGCGGCATTCCTGAAAACCTGTTGGAATCTGAACTTTTTGGTTACGTAAAAGGCGCCTTTACCGGAGCAAATGAGGATCGCGATGGCCTCTTTCAGGCAGCGGCGGGCGGCACTATTTTTTTAGATGAAATTGGCAATGCCTCCATGGCGGTGCAGTCCAGGCTACTCCGGGTGTTACAGGAAAAGGAAGTGATGAAAGTGGGGGGGCGAAAAACAGAAAAGATTGACGTTCGCGTTATTGCTGCCACCAATAGCAATTTAAAGGAAATGATTGCCAAGGAAACTTTTCGGGAAGACCTTTATTATAGATTGACCGTAGTGGAAATCAACGTGCCGCCCCTGCGCGAGCGAAAAGAAGATATACCGCTGCTCTCTGATAAATTCCTGTTCAAATATGGAAACGAATATAAAGATAGATACATAACCATAGATCCGGAAGCAAAGCAACTTTTACAGCGGTACAACTGGCCGGGAAACATTCGCGAGCTGGAAAACGTAGTTCAACGGGCGGTAATAATGAGCGACCGCAGCATTGGGGTAAAAGATTTGCCCGAAACCCTAAAATACCAAATAGAATTTCCCGAAAATGAATCATTGCTTTCTTTAAAAGAAATGGAAAAAAAATATATTGAAAAAGTGCTCGCCGCCACGGACAACAATCAAACCAGGGCGGCAGAAATTCTGAAAATAGACCGCAAAACGCTTCGGGGCAAAACAAAGGAATAGTTTTCCGAAAGAAAAAAATCCCACGTCAAAACCATTTTCCGCGCGTAAAGGATAAAAAATAGTGTGGGGAGTTTTTCCCCAATGCGGGAATTACACCCCAGATTGTACTTGACCATATATTTTCAAAAAATCCGTTACTGCACTGCAAACCAGTGATTTAATTAGTTATGTGGTCTTGCTTCAGAAAATTGGCACAAGCCTTGCGAAAAGGAAAATGCAAACAAAATAGAATGATAATCAATAGCCCTACAAATCTTTGCGTTGAATGTGTCCACACAACTTATTGTGTGGTAACGCAAAACCATTCCGCGGTGTTTTCTTGTAGTGAGTTTGACCAAAAACAACACCGCGCCCCGGAACCCTTTCAACAAATATTAAAAAGAGAGCCTGAACTGGCAACCATTTAAAAACAATCAGTAAAAATGATAAATACAGAAACATTGGATAAACCACAAGCTGCAAAAAGAGGAATGTTGGACAACGTGCTGGAACAATTCAACAGCGCCGCAGATAAAATCAATCTGAACCCAAACGTTCGCAAAATTCTTAGTATTACTAACACAGAGATCATCATTCACTTTCCCGTTCGGATGGACAATGGCGAAGTGGAGATTTTCACGGGTTACCGCGTACAACACAATAACGCCTTGGGCCCTTACAAAGGAGGCCTCCGTTACCACCCAACTGTAGATATTGACGCCGCGCGCGCCCTGGCCATGTGGATGACTTGGAAAACATCATTGGCCGGACTGCCTTATGGTGGAGCCAAGGGCGGGATACAGATTGACCCATCAAAATATTCCAAAACCGAACTGGAGCGCATAACCCGCAGGTTCACCTATGCCCTGGGCGAAAACATTGGGCCAGAGCACGACATTCCTGCGCCAGACGTAAATACCAACGACCAAACCATGGCTTGGATTGCTGACACTTACATGAGCACCAAAAGCACAAGCGAACGCTCCAAAAACCAACACGTTGTTACCGGGAAACCTGTGGGCAGCGGCGGTTTGGAAGGCCGTGACCGCGCTACAGGCTATGGGGTTTTCCTGACCATAAAATTTTGGGCAGAAAAAAACAACGAAAGCCTTAACGGAAAAACATTTATAGTTCAAGGATTTGGCAATGTGGGCTATTGGGCAGCACATTTCCTTGAAGGCGAGGGCGCAAAAATGGTAGGTGTACAAGATGCATTCGGCAGTCTTCAAAATAAAGAAGGCATTACCGTTGAAGATCTCTTTAATTATGGAAAAGCCAATAAAGGAAGCATTGTAGGTTTCCCAGAAGCCACCGCATTGGATGGAAAAGAGTTCTTCGGCCTAAATTGTGATATCTGCATTCCTGCCGCCTTGGGCAACCAGATTACAAAGGAAAATGCCCACGGCATAAAAGCCTCCTTAATCGCTGAAGGCGCTAACGGCCCAACCGATGTAGAAGGTGAAAAAATATTGCTTGACCGCGGCATCACCATTATCCCCGATATTATGTGCAACTCCGGCGGGGTCATTGGAAGTTACTTTGAGTGGCTTCAAAACCGAAATGGCGAGCTATGGCAAATGGACGAAATTTTGGAAAAACTAGAGAAGAAACTGCGCTCCACCTTTAAAAAGGTTACCGCCTATTCCGAAGAAAACGCAATAGATATGCGTACGGCCGCATTTGCCATCGCAATTGAAAGAATTGAAAAGGCTTATGTGCTACGAGGGATATTCCCATAAATAATTTTATCCACAAGGATGGAGCATCACTCCTCAACTATTAGCAATAATACTGATGTTCCATCCTTATTAATACAAAACAGTACCCATGAAATATGGAAATTTAATATTAGAAAAGAAAGAATACGTTTTTTTGAAACGCCTGTTGAACGTAACCGGTTATTATAAAGACGAAAACACAAAAGTTTCCCTTAAAAAATTAAGCGGTGAACTTACCAGCGCCATCATTTATGACCACGAAGAAATGCCGGAGGACGTCATCCGCTTTAACAGTGTTGTAACGGTACAATCCGGAACCTGGGAAACCGAATTCCAGCTTGTAATCCCCACAGAACGCGACATTGCGGCGAACAAGATTTCCATCCTGGCTCCTATGGGCTCAGCGGTTATGGGCTATGCCCAAGGAGATTCCGTTATCTGGAATTTCCCCAACGGAACCAAAGAGTTGAAGATCACAAACGTTAAGCAATCCGAAAGACCGATTGATATTGACGTGCTATCATAGAAAATAATCATTTTTTTTATTTCAACCATGAAGATTTACGATCACGATTCCCCAGAAGCAATAACTTATAAAAACAGCGCAATTGAATTGGACAATTGGATTGAACATCTTAATTACATCGAAAAAGAAATTGACAATCTGTTGAACCTTGGGAAGAAAGAGCTATCCCAAACATTTGAATCTCACAATGTTCTTAACAAATTGATCCTTGAGAAAAAAAACAATATGGCCGCGATAGATTCCTTTTTTAAATATAAAGAAACCCTGCCCAAAGCAGCTGAGTGTGAAGACACCGACTGTGACATGTTTTATGTAACAGAACACGAACGATACAGAAACAACTATTTGGCACACTTAAAAAAATACAGAGCCATAAAGGAAGAATATTTCGATTTTTTGAGCAAGTAATTCAGTAAAAAATAAATTCTATAACAATATATGAGCGAACAGCCACAGCCCAAGACCATAGGAATCCTTAAAACCCCAAACGATCCGCGGGTCTGTTTGTTGCCCAAGGAAGTTAAAAGACTTACCGGGGAGTTAGCGCTCAACATTCTCTTTGAGCCGGGGCTGGGCAGTTCGCTTGAAATTGCCGATTCAGAATACGTGAACGCCGGGGCCACCCCCCAACCGCGGGAATCTATTTTTAAAAATTCGGATACAATCGTATCCATTAACCATACTTTTAGCGAAGTGGAAATGAAGAGGGGGCTATGCTTCATTGGTATTTTCAACCCCCTCTTTCATGATTCCAAACTCGCTATTTATCAAACACACGGGGCTACGGTCTATAGCTTAGACTTGCTGCCGCGAACAACTTTGGCGCAGTCTATGGATGTGCTTTCATCCATGGCATCACTGGCCGGTTACCGCGCGGTCCTAAAAGCTGCGGAACTATACAATGGCGTGTTTCCCATGTTTACAACCGCCGCCGGCACACTTACCCCAGCAAAGGTTTTGGTTCTGGGTGCGGGCGTAGCCGGGCTGCAGGCCATTGCCACCGCACGCCGATTGGGTGCCGTTGTTGAAGCCTTTGATGTGCGGAAATCTGCCGGAGAAGAAGTGCGAAGCCTTGGCGCAACGTTCATAGAGGTAGAAGGATATTCCGAATCTGCCACAGCGGGTGGCTATGCAGTAGAGCAAACGGAAGAGTACCAAAGAAGACAAAAAGACTTGATCCACAACCATATTCTAACGGCGAATATAGTTATCAGCACGGCAAATATCCCGGGAAAAAAAGCGCCATTGCTCATTGAAACCCGCTCCGTTGAGGCAATGCAACCCGGAAGCATTATCATAGATCTCGCTGCCGAACAGGGCGGCAATTGCCAGCTTTCCAAAAATCAACAAATTGTGCGCCATCAGGGCGTAACAATTTTGGGCAACTCAAGCCTTTCCGCTGAAATCCCTGCCGCCGCCTCAAAGTTGCTTTCCAACAATTACTTTTCCTTTTTGAAATACAAACAAAAGGCCGATGGACAAAGCGACGACCCTTTGCTCTCCGCATCCCGGATTATGAGCGAAGGACAATGGACCCATCCACATTTTTCTAACCAACTACAACCTGCATAAATTATGGATTATATTAATCAACACATCCAAGAAATTTATTTTATAATTTTCTGCATCTTTATAGGTATTGAAGTAATAGCGAACGTTCCCGCTATCCTGCATACTCCTCTAATGAGTGGTGCCAACGCCATTAGCGGGGTCATTCTGGTGGGCGCAATCATTGTAATGTTGCGGGTGCCCGCTGATGACTACCTAAACCTTACCTTGGGAGGAATAGCTGTATTTTTGGGCACGCTTAATATTTCCGGAGGATTTTTTGTTACCGGACGGATGCTGAAAATGTTCAACCCAAAAAAATAATCCAAACGTATAGTATATTAACTCAATTCAAAAGACACAAAACATAAGGATCCTCAACATAAAACGCACCTTATGTTTTGGTCTTTTTTCAATAATTCCTTTTTCATAAAAAACGACTTCCAAAACCATGCACGCAATCATTGAAGTAGGTTATTTAATTGCCACGCTTTCCTTCTTAGGAGGTTTAAAGTTTATGAGTTCCCCAAAAAGGGCCAAAACCGGAAATTTATTTGCAGCCCTGGGCATGATCCTCGCCGTAGCGCTGACTTTTGCGGCTGCACTTACCGCCACCGTACCTTATGTAAACTTAGTTATATTGTTATTGGCAATGGCCGTGGGCACTGTGCTTGGAAAACGCCTTTCAGACCGAGCAGAGATGACCGCCATGCCCCAGTTGGTGTCACTATTTAACGCCACCGGCGGATGCTGCGCCATGCTTTTAGGCCTGGTGGAAGCTACCCAAATGGACCCCATAACGGCCATCATCGGAAACCAAGTTTTGCTGATAGCAGGATTGATTACAGGCGCCATCGCCTTTACGGGAAGTATTATTGCAGAACGAAAACTGGCCGGAAAGGTAAAAGACAGGCGAAGCAAAACCGTAATCTATTCGGCACGGTTGCTTTTGGGCTCCATGCTTGTCTTGCCCGCTCTTTACTTCTTTGGAATGATTCCCATTGGATTTATCCCGTTTATGTATGTTTTGGCCGTGTTCGCCATGGTTTATGGAGTGCTCTTCGTAATGCCCATAGGTGGGGCAGACATGCCCGTTGTCATTTCACTTTTGAACAGCATCACAGGCGTTGCAACCGCTTTTGCCGGCTTGGTTTACGGAAATAAGGTAATGATTGCCGGTGGAATTTTTGTGGGGGCAGCGGGTCTTTTGCTCACCCTTTTAATGTGCCGGGCCATGAATCGTTCTTTGCTGAAAGTTCTTGCGGGTGCCTTTAAAAAGAGTAAAAACAATATCCTCGAGCAAGTGCAGGACATACGAGAGATCAGCATTTCCGAAACGGCTTTGGCGCTCACTTATGCACAAAAGGTTGCCATCGTTCCCGGCTATGGCCTTGCCGTGGCACAAGCCCAGCACATCTGCGCCCAACTCCAACAACTGTTGGAAAAAAGAAATGTGGAGGTTGACTACATAATCCATCCCGTTGCGGGCCGAATGCCCGGGCATATGAACGTGCTTTTGGCCGAAGCGAACGTGGCCTATTCCCATTTAAAGGAAATGGAAGAGGGCAATGAAGGTATGCAACAATATGATACCGTTTTGGTCCTCGGTGCCAATGACGTTGTAAATCCCGCTGCGGAAAACAACCCAGACAGTCCGGTGTATGGGATGCCTATTATTCGCGCTCACCAAAGCAAGCAGGTGATAGTGATCAAACGCAGTATGAACAAAGGCTATGCGGGGGTCCAAAATGATCTTTTCGGGCTGGAAAATTGTAGCATCCTTTTTGGCGATGCGAAAGCTGCATTGCAGGAAATTGTAAATCAACTGAAGCTTATTTAGTTTTTCAAAAAGCTTTATTTCAGAAACCTCCCTTTTTTTCCCCGAATTCAAAATAAACCCCAAAAAACGGAGGTGAAGACTTTCGTCCCTTACGCCATATCTCGATTTTTTTCCATATTTATTTTTAATAAATGGATATTTTAAAAATTGGTTCGGTTTAATTCTTTTCAAAATTCCTATTTTTGGAGCGTAATGCCTCACTAACCATCGCCGACCCAATGGATACAATTTTGCAGGAATTTGCCGAACACTTTCATTTGCCGCTACACAATCCGGTGTTGATTTTCGCCATCATTCTATTTATCATTTTATTAGCCCCCGTATTGTTGAACCGTATCCGAATCCCGGGCATCATTGGCTTAATACTTTCCGGAATTATTATTGGGCCCTCGGGCCTCAACATTTTGGAAGAAAGTTTATTCGTAGATGTTTTTTCCACCATAGGGCTGCTGTATATTATGTTTATTGCTGGGCTGGAGTTGGACCTGAACGAATTTAAGGCCACCAAAAACAAGAGCCTCATTTTTGGTCTTCTTACCTTTTCGATTCCGCTGGGCATTGGTTTCCCCGTTTGCCATTATTTATTGGGGTTTGATGTGAATGCAAGCCTGCTAACAGCAAGCATGTTCGCAACGCACACTTTGGTTACCTACCCCATCGTGAGCAAACTTGGGATTTCAAAAAATATAGCCGTGGCCATTACTGTGGGCGGAACCATTTTGACAGATACCGCCGTACTCATTCTTTTGGCAGTAATCTTAGGCTCACATTCCGGTGGATTGACCCAGGATTTCTGGATTCGTCTGGGGATTTCACTGTTGCTATTTTCCGCTTTCATGTTTTTGGTAATCCCAAAAATTGCAAAGTGGTTTTTTAGAACCTGGGAAAGCGAAAAACATTCCCATTATATCTTCGTTCTGGCCGTGGTTTTCTTTTCGGCATTTTTGGCTGAATTGGCCGGGCTTGAGTCCATCATTGGCGCTTTCGTAGCGGGACTGGCGTTGAACAAACTCATTCCCCATTCTTCTGCCCTGATGAACCGAATTGAATTTATGGGAAATTCACTCTTCATTCCGTTTTTCTTAATAAGCGTGGGGATGATTGTAGATGTAAAGGTTATCTTAAGCGGTCCGGCAGCAATTATTATAGCGGGCACCTTAACGGTGGTGGCCATTACCGGAAAGTGGATGGCCGCATGGATCACGCAACTGATATTCCGATTTTCAAAAGGCCAAAGAAAATTGATTTTCGGTTTAAGCAGCGCGCACGCAGCGGCAACCCTCGCGGTAATTGTTGTGGGGTTCAATGCCGGCATTCTTGATGCAAATATCTTGAACGGAACGGTAGTTTTAATTCTCGTTACGTGCATCATTGCGTCCTTCGCCACCGAGAGTGCCTCAAAAATGATAATCCGCGATCTTGATGAATACGACGATGCATTAACAATATCCGGCCTAAACGAGCAGATTCTCATTCCAATAGCGAACATGACGAAGATTGAGAAAATCCTTGAATTTGCAATTTTGATAAAAGATAAAAAATCAGAAATGCCGCTTTCCCTCTTAACGGTAGTGCCAAACACTACCGAAGCCGAAAAAAACATACTCAAGGCCAAACAGGAATTGGAAAAATTTGTGGTTGAAACGGCCGCCTCTGAAACCAACGCCAGAATCATGGCCACAATAGACCATAACCCGGCAAGTGGAATATCACGCACCGCAAGGGAAATTACTGCTGACCTCATTTTGTTGGGCTGGCCCCAAAAAACTGGCTTTTTGGATAAATTGATTGGCGACAAAATGGAAAGTATTTTGGAGAATACAGAGAAGACCCTTTTTATTTGCCAATTTGAAATTCCACTGGTAAACCATCAAAGATTGTTCTTAATAATCCCCCCAAATGCCGAGTTTGAAGAAGGATTTGAAATGTGGCTTTTGAAAATCGCAAAATTATCGGGGGAAATTTCAATTCCAATGGTCTTGAACTGTACAGAGGCAACGCATGCCGCCATTTTAAAATTTGTGAAAGCAAACAAACTGAGCCTAACTCTAAACTTCCACCGTTTCAGTGACTGGGAAGATTTCTTAATTCTATGCCGTCAATTTACCGCCACGGACCTTATTATTTTAATTTCATCCAGAAAAGGATATGTTTCCTATTTTGGCCAATTGGATAGACTGCCGGCAAAACTGGAAAAACATTTCCCCAAAATGAGCAAAATTGTGGTGTACCCCAAATAGCGATAGGTACACCCGTTTCAAAAACGCGATAAAACTTTTGTTGTGGTGCTATCTATGCGCCTTTCACTTTTAATATTATTTTTATGCAAACACGCTTCATCAAAAACCTCGCACCCAGCGCTTTTTTATTCCTTTTAAGTTTCGGTAGTTCCGCACAACAATTGAGCAATTCGCAAATTGACAGTGTCGTACAAAAAACGATGAAAACTTTTGATGTGCCCGGCGTGGCGGTAGCGGTTATAAAAGACGGCAAAATCTTCCACAAAAATACCTATGGGGTCCGCTCCCTTAAAACGAAAGCGACCGTAAACGAAAACACACTTTTTGGGGTAGCTTCAAACACCAAAGCGTTTACCACGGCAGCGTTGGGGCAGTTAATTGAAAAGGGAAAGTTGACTTGGGACACGAAAGTGACAAACATCATCCCGGAATTCCAACTTTCAGATCCTTATGTAACTCGTGAATTTACTGTGCGCGACCTCGTGACCCACCGAAGTGGCCTTGGCCTTGGCGCCGGTGATTTGATGGTCTTTCCAGCCAATAATACCACCACCAAAACTGAAATGATACACAATCTGCGGTTTCTAAAACCGGTTTCTTCCTTCCGAAGCAAGTTTGATTATGACAACTTGCTATACATTGTTGCAGGCGAAATAGTCTCAAGGGTCTCGGGAAAAGAGTTCGACGATTATCTCGCAGAAAATTTCTTCCGGCCTTTGAAAATGGATCGTTCCTTTCTTTCCATTTCACAAATCAAGGCAGATGAAAATAGAATTGACGGGCACGCCCCCGTAAACGGAACGTTGGAATTAACCGCAGACACCTTCACCCAAATTGCCACTCCTGCCGGTGGAATTTATGCATCAATAAATGATATGAGCACGTGGGTGCAGGCTCTCCTCAACGAAGGAAAGTATGGCGAAAATTTAAAAGATAGCCTGTTCAGCACTAAAACCCAGCGCGAAATGTGGACGCCACAAACGCTCATTAGAAGTGGAAAAGGACCCTACAATACGCATTTTTCGGCCTATGGATTGGGGTGGTTTTTAAGTGACGTAAACGGACATTTTCAAGTTACACACACCGGCGGATTGAACGGAATCGTAAGCCAAGTGACGTTGTTGCCCGAATTGGAGTTGGGCATTATCGTGCTCACAAACCAACAGAGCGGTGCCGCATTCACTGCTATTACCAATTCAATTAAGGATGGCTTTTTCGGGATTAAAGGTGAAGACAGAATAAAACAATACAACGAACGCAGATTGGCCAACGAAAAGAAAGAAGACAGCATCGTTTCAGCAGTGGAAAAGAATATTGCGGCACAACTTAAAAGCAAGGCCCCAAAACCCAACCCTGCAGATTTCGCCGGTACTTATATTGACAATTGGTTCGGCAAGGTTTTTATTAACCTTCAAAATGGAGGACTGCATTTTAGGGCCGATAAATCTCCGGATCTAACGGGAGATATGGCTTTTTATAAAGGAACAACTTATGTGGTGCGCTGGCACGATGCTTCGCTAAAAGCAGATGCGTTCATTACTTTCAGTTTGGACACAGCAGGCAGGGCAGATGGGTTTTCAATCAGCGCCATTTCACCTTTGACCGATTTCAGTTATGATTTTCAGGATTTGGAGTTTGTGCGCCTTAAATAGAATTTCGTTGCGGTGCATTCTTAAAAAGTTGGTAATTGTTTTGAATGGTATCAACATTTTCTTAATTTCATAGAAGCAAAAAATATTCACTATGAAAACTACTCAAAGACTGGACGCCGCACTTGAAAAATTGTACAATGCTTTCCATAGCCATTCCTTAAATCCGGAGTGCTGCAGTCATTGCGCAGTGGGCAATATTTGTGACAATGTTGATAGCTGGAAGCACCTGACTGACAATCACGGTTCCTTACAATTAAATTATGTTGGGCTTGTGCATCAACGTTTGGGGCGAAGGTTTTACGGCTATTCCCCATCGGAACTTTTAAAAATTGAAGCTGAATTTTTAAAGGGGTGCGGCTATAGGCTTCCGCTAAATTCAAGAAATGCAAAACCCAAGAACCCGACTTCCCAAGAAACGCTATTCAACGGCCTGTGTGCTGCGGTGGCCTATTTATGTTCCCTTGATGGAGTGAAAAATGTAATGGATTTCTATCCACTTTTCGACAGAGAGGCAAAGGCCCCAGAATTCAATAATAACCCGCTTCCAACCGTATTGCCGATAAAAGGGTTGTAACGAGCAGTATCCTTTTTTTAGAATATATTTTAATGATGAATAAAATCCGTCCGGCCCGGCCGGGGGACTTCAAAGCTGTTGCCCCCTTGATTGTGCAAGCCATGGAAGATTTGGCCTGCACCTTTGTCAATGCACAGGATCCAAACTTGGCCATTCCGCTATTTGAACATTTTTTTCAGCAAAAAGCAAATCAATACAGTTTTGAACACACTTTGGTCTATGAAGAAACGGGGAACCTTTTAGGGTCTATAACCTTTTATGACGGCGCTTTACTGCCCCAGTACAGAAAACCTTTTTTGAATATATTTCCGAAAAATACAAGGTGGCAGAGGTGGTGATTGAACATGAAACCACCGCGGATGAAGTATATATAGACACTGTAAGTGTAGATACAGACCAACAAGGAAGGGGAATTGGCACACAATTATTGGCGGCGGCAATAGAAAACGCCAAGCTTTCCAATCATAAAAGAATTGGTCTTTTGGTAGATTTCAATAACCCCGGCGCCAAGAAGTTGTATTCAAAATTAGGTTTTGAAAGTGTGGGCAAAAAGCAACTGGGCAATTGCAAGTATGAACACCTTCAACTGGAATTTTAGGATTTTTTTCCAATTCAGGAAAACAATTGGTTGAGCACTGCCAATGATTTGGGCTTTTGGTAGCCCTGCACATGAAAACCATAATAGGCTAAGATAAGTTCCAACAAATTATGGCGCGCCTTTTTTGAAAGTTTTACAGAATTGAGATTTTCCGAAGTTACCGTGAAGAATTTTTTGAAATTTTCAACCTCCGGGCCCTGCAAACAATAATTGCCGGTGTTGACTGTTTGAAAATTGCCTTCCGTAATATTAAAGTAAGGTGATTCAATCTGTGAAGCATTGGGAAAAAAACCCAAATGCTGGCTCAATTGCAACAAAAAATAAATGTGGAAATTGGCAACTTCGTCATTTTGGTCGAGCCAAAGAAATGCATGCTCCACAAAATCATAGAGATCTTCATTGGCCTCTTCCTCACGGATACAATTTTTCAATATTTCAGATAAAAACATTACCAAGCCAGATTTTACAATGTCTGTGTGCAAGGATTGATATGGATGCAGGACTTTTGCTTCTTTTATATATTCCAGCGTTCCTTTGTTTTTGTGTTCCGCAATGAGTTCCAACTGGGTGAGGGGCTGAAAGTAGGAAGCCTTTATCTTGCCTTTTTTTGACTTCAGGATATTGCGCAACAAATAGGTTTTTATTCCCGCAAGTTGGGTATAGCAACTAACAATAAGATCTGCTTCGGAATATTTTATGGCTGAAAACACTATGGCCCGGGTAGCAATGACCATCAGCGGATTATCATTATTTTGGAAACCTTGGTCTCGGCACTGTCATCAGTTGTTACCAATACCAAATAAACTCCGGACCGAACCTTGTATTTTCCAAAAGCTGTGGTGTCCCACAATACGCTTCCCCCTTCAGAGGTTTCTTCAAAAACAAGACTTCCATTTATATCGGTTATTTTTACGTTGGCCCGGGCCGTGAGGCCATCTATTGTTACATTTCCATGGAAACCCGGTCTCACGGGATTGGGAAAGGCATGGACATTTTCCAAATTATCACTGGGTGCAGTGGCGCTTCCGCGATAGGCTACCAAACCTTGGGTGGTTGCAAAATAAACCACCCCAGTGAATGGATCAATGGCGATGTCCTGCACATTATTTGTGGGCAGTGGCGAATTGTCTTTCGTGAAGCGCAATAGGGTTTCCTGTCCGTTGGGTGACAAATAGAACACACCGGAGGTAGCTGTGGCTATCCATTTGTTATTTGAGCCGTCCACCTCAATATCCGTGATGGACTGTTCATACAATAGCTCCTGCGCCACACCATTTTCAAGAATGATAATTGCTTGGGATTCGGGGGTGGTGCCTTGGTCAAAAAAACTTCCGGGGCTGTACAATACGCGAAGCCCGTGCAGCGTGCCGATCCACAGTCTGTTTTGGGCATCGAGGGCTAAGGCTCTCACGCCGGTGGCCGGAAGATTTCCGTTGCCTGCACCTTCTCCCATTTTATTTAAGGCTTCGGTCCGGGGGTTATATCCTATCAGTCCGTTTTGATAGGATCCAAAAAATATGGTGTTGTCATTGTTTATAACCAATTTGGTTAGTGCCAGCTCTGAGATTGGGTTGATAATGCCAGATATATCGATTTTTTGGAACTGTCCTCCCGGTGAAAATTTTAGGAGCCCTTCATCGGTTTTACTTTGAACCATCCATAGGTTGCCTTGGCTATCAAATTGTGACCCGTAGATCCTAATTCCTGCATCAATTCCATTAATGATAGCTTTTTCAAGCCCACTGTTTGTTTCATTGTACAATATTTTGGGAGTGTCATCAACTATTTTTAACAGTCCTTTTTCAAAGGAACTCATAAAAACTTCATTTTGGTTGGTGGGGTTTATGGTAACTTTTATTAGATCGGTGGGCTCTCCTCCCGTGGCGGCCGCCATGTCTTCGAAGTGAATATTATTCCACAAGGTGTCTTTCAAATGGCTAACGCCATATCTGGACAGCGGGTAGGGATTGAAATCAACGTCCACTTCTCCGAAAGACACCCACAGTTGTCCGGGTGCGGCATCGAGTGCAAAAGGACTGTTTCTGACGGGGCCGTTGGGCAGTATTTGTGTGGGCAATGTACTTCCGAATGGAACAATTAAAACGCCGTCTTCCGCTGTTCCCAAATAAAAATTGTTCCCGAAAGCAAATCCGGACTGAAGGTTGAGTTCATAACCTTGAACATTGGTGACGGCTGAAGCTTCAACAAATCCTGCGGAATAGGCTTGGATGGAATTTTTGGTTGTAATAGTCAATAAATTATCTGCCAGTCTAAATTTTTGCACTTCGGAACTAAAAGTAGTCACCACGTTTGTGGTTCCTTGGGGCGTAAACCTTAATATAGTATTGGATCGGTTTGAGGCATACAATTCGTTTCCCAATTTTTCAGCTGCCCTAAATCCGCCGCTAAGTATTGTGGTCCAGTTTTGGTAATCAATTAAATTGTCATCCGCCACTAATGCTCTTCGCATTCCATTGGCAGATCCCGCAGCGAAAATATAAGGTTCTTTCACTACCGTTTGCACAATGTCAATCTGGCTGCCGCCGTCACCAATAAAATAGGTGTCGCCAAACTCAAAACGCGCAAGATCATACACCGAAATGCCATATTGTGTGGCAATGTAAACTTTTCCATTATATTCATTGAAATTGTTGATGCGCTTTCGGTCTGGCGGTATGGTTTGTTTTTCCAAAATATCTACCACTTTCAGGATGTTTTCATCGCCGTCCTTCACAATTTCTATCATGCCATTTTCATAGCCAATTATCAACAATTTAAAAGCCTCGCTATAATGGACCGTTGTTATAAATTCTCCGGAAAGCCCGTTTATGGTGGAAAGGGTTTTTATCTGCCGCGTTGAAAGATTGTATATAAAAACAGCGTTTTCGGCGCCGACAAAAATTTTATTGTTTCCCTGAGAAATGTCTTTCACAGACACATACGAAAAGTGTCCAGTCCACCCATCCTCAAAATTTTGGGCGATTGTTAGGCATGGAATCAGGAAAAGAATAACGATAATCCACCGCTTCATATATAACCGATTTTTGTTTATTAACACGCTAAAATACTATTTATTGCTGTATAGGAACGAAAAAGCCCTTCCATATCCTTCAAAAAAAAGATATGCGGAAAGGCTTTAATTGTTTGGTTTTTGAGCAACCTAAACTACGCCCTGTGCAAGCATTGCATCTGCCACCTTGACGAAGCCGGCGATATTTGCACCTTTTACGTAATCGATATAATCGTCATCCTCTTTTCCGTACTGTACGCAGGCAGTGTGAATATCATTCATTATTTTGTGCAGTCGTTCATCAACTTCCTCTGCGGTCCAACTTAAACGCAGGGAGTTTTGTGACATTTCCAGGCCAGAGGTTGCAACCCCGCCGGCATTGGAAGCTTTTCCGGGAGCAAACAAAATCCTGGCTTTTTGAAATGCGGCCACGGCATCTGGGGTACACGGCATGTTGGCCCCTTCGCCTATGCAAATACAGCCGTTCTTTAAAAGCATGTGTGCCTCTTCTTGGTTCAGTTCATTTTGTGTGGCGCAGGGGAGCGCAATATCACATTTCACTTCCCAAGGGCGTTTTCCTTCAAAATAAGTGGCGCTCGTAAATTTCGTGACGTATTCTGAAATGCGGCCTCTTTTTTCGTTTTTCAGTTCCATTACAAATGCGAGCTTTTCTTCATTGATGCCTTGGGAATCATATATATAACCTGCAGAATCTGAAAATGTTACTACTTTTCCGCCAAACTCCATGGCTTTTTCGGCAGCATATTGGGCCACGTTTCCAGACCCGGAAATAACTACCGTTTTTCCTTTGAAACTTTCGCCTTTTGTGGCAAGCATGTTTTTTGCAAAATATACATTTCCATAGCCGGTAGCTTCAGGGCGAATGAGAGAACCCCCGTAAGCGAGACCTTTTCCTGTGAGCACGCCCGTAAATTCATTTCGGATTTTTTTGTACTGTCCAAACATATAGCCAATTTCTCTGCCGCCCACCCCAATATCTCCTGCCGGCACATCTGTGTCGGGCCCAATATGTTTTGATAACTCTGTCATAAAGCTTTGGCAGAAACGCATGACTTCGTTATCACTTTTCCCTTTTGGGTCAAAATTTGAGCCGCCCTTGCCGCCGCCCATCGGGAGTGTGGTGAGGCTATTCTTAAAAGTTTGCTCGAATCCCAAAAATTTTAAGATGCTAAGGTTTACGGATGGATGAAAACGCAGGCCGCCCTTATAGGGACCGATGGCAGAATTGAACTGTACCCGATAGCCTTTGTTTACGTGTATTGCCCCGTTGTCATCCGTCCACGGTACGCGAAAAAGTATGGCGCGTTCTGGCTCTACCATTCGTTCCAACAGTTTTTTGTTGGCATATTTTTCGTTTTGTTCAATAAAAGGAATTACGGTTTCGGCCACTTCGGTGACTGCCTGGAGAAATTCAGGTTCATTGGGGTTGAGTTTTTCGACTTCAGAAATGAAATCCGTGATGCTTTGCTTCATTGGTTTGAATTTTGTTTTTACTTTTAGCGAATACCTCATCAACAAGGCCACAAAATGAATTCTTTTGAAAATTCTTTGAGAAAATCCATTAAAAACATTTTAAATTATACCTATATATAAGGAAGGCACAAATATAAGCGTTATGGAAAAAAGAGTGTGCAATTTTTTAACATTTAAGCTAAATAGTTTTATTAAATTTCGCTGTTGAACATGTTTTTATATATTTGTTATGTCTCAATCTAAACCCATATTTATAATGAATACCAGATTTTTGCTATTGGTATTTTTCTTGTTGGTTTTGTCTAAGCAAGAGGGGTACGGTCAATTTGGCTTTTCTCACGAACTGGGTGTTATTACCGGCCCTGTTGTTTTTTATTCAGATTTTGGGCAGCGTAACAATTTTGAGACCAATGCTAAAAACACCGGTTTCGGTGTGGGGCTCATCCACTATTTAAACTTCTCTTACCGCGCGGACTGTAACTGTTATACCCGCGATACCTATTTTAACGACCACTTTAAAGTTCGAAATGAAATTGATTACCACAAAACCAATTTAAAGCATTTTGGACGATGGGTCGAAGCTGACGAAACTTCCTTATTTGCAGATCAGTTACGCGCCATGAGCGGGTCCACCTCTGTTTTCGAAATAGGTTCACAACTGGAATATTTTCCTTTGAGCATCCGCGATTTTGCGGCAGGGGGTTATAAAATAGCTCCTTTTATTAGTTTCGGTGTGCATTGGGTGAGTTATACCACCGAAGTGGAATCTTCCTTCGGACCGCTGAATACCCCCGTTTCAACTCCGGACAAATATTATAACTCATTTCAGCAAGGCGCCGCTTCCACCTGGGCAATGGTGGGCAGTGTAGGGATTCGCTATAAGTTGACTCCTATGAGCGATTTAATGCTTGACAGTCGCTGGGAATATTATTTTACCGACTATTTGGATGGACTTAACCCCAGCTTTGAAAACAATGGAACGAAACAAGTTCCAGAGAACAAGGCCAATGAATGGATATATTGGTTGAATATTGGGTATGTTTATTATATAGATTAAAGAATATTTTATATGAAAAGAGGCCGAATTAATTCAGCCTCTTTTCTGTTTCTGGGTGCTTCTAAATAAAATTATTCCTTAATAAATTTTTTTACTTCTGTATTGCCGCTTTCATCTTGAATGTTTAAAAAGTAGATGCCACTTGATAGATTTGAAACATCTACAGAAACCTGCTTTTTGAACTCAAAATTTTGGGTGCTCAAAAGTTTGCCTGCTATGTTGAAGATTTTGATTTTTAGATTGGGAGTCGCTTTTGTTGCGCTTAAGGTCAATCTTTCTTTTACGGGGTTGGGGTGGATTAAAAATTGAGATGCTAAAATAGTATGCGTAGATAGAAGCTGATTTACATAAATAGCTTCATCTCCGTCCATATTAAGAATTGACAAAGTAATCAAACCGTTTTCCGAAGTGAGGGTATATGTAAAAGGATTTTTAGCAAAATTATTATCCAAATAATATACCTCATAATGCTGGTTCATAAAGTTGATCACTTCTGGATCACCACAAATTCCGACAATAATTACTCCGCCATCACCAATTGAAAAAACGGGATTGCTGGAGTCATAGTCGACAGTATTATAGAATCCTTCTTCACAACTGGGATGAACGACTTCAATAAAATCTGCGGTTAAATATAACCTACCTATAAAATTAGAATATGGGGGAAAAATCTCCTGTCCTTCTGTAATAACCTTTTGCAGATACCATTCATTCTCAAATAGCTGTGGATCTTGCGCAAAGGATATTGTGCCAATGCTGAATATTAAAATGTATAGTAATGTTTTCATAATTTATAATTTTAAGGGATTTATTGCTTTGCAAGATTTTTGGAATCAACGATTTCGCCGTCGCAAACTAATGCCACGGAATAGATGCCAGATGAATAGCCTGATACGTTTAGATTTATACTTGTTTCATTGACATCCAGAATATAATTATTTGAGATGCCTGTAACGGTGCTTACCACCATTAGATAGGCAGAACTGGCTTCATCGGCAATATAGTTTACGCTTACCTCGCTGGTAGCCGGGTTGGGAACAAGGCTTTCCAGTTTATAAGGATTGACGGTCACTTCTACTTCATCATAATCCTTATAGCCATCGGTATCGGTAATAATTTCAAGTTTGTAGGTCTTAGTAACATCTGGAGAAACGGTAAGTTCTGTACCGGTGTAGATTAGATTTCCCTCAGGGTCGTACCAATTATAAACCGCCGCCTCGTTGATCTGTGCAGCGCTTATAGTTACACTCTCACTCCTGTCAATGGTTTCGTCGTTCCCTGCATCGGCATCAAAAACGGGCCGTGGAAGTTTGTGTATTTCATAGGTCTCACCCCCGAGAATTTCATTGGTAAGAGCATCGCGCTGGATGGCGTGGTAAACAAAATCCTTTTTTGCCGTGAGCTGTGCGGTCAGGAAATTGAATTTCACATAAGCAGTCCCAATCTCGTTAGGGTCAAAAAGGATGTTGCTTAACGTCATATTGTTTCCGGTGGCAATTCTTTTTTTGCTTACCATACTGGTTGTGGTGAGGTTCTGCCCCTGCATTCCGCCTCTAACCCATGCATCGTAAAAAACGTCATCCATCTCTACACTTACCTCTGCTTCTTCATAAATGGCGGGCCCTATTTCATTGCTACCCTTTATAAATTGTAGGTTAAAGGTTTTGGTTGAGGAATAAGGATTACCAACGGCAATCACGCCACCAATCTGTGAGGTGGTATTAGGAACCATTTCTATGACGGTCGTGTTTTTCCATGCAAGATTATTATTGTTTTTTACATTTTCGGTAATTATCATTCCTTCGGGAAAGGTCATTGGGTCGTTGGGTGTGTCAATACGCGCCAGCAAACAGAAATGCCACGGATTGGGATTGATGCCAACATAATCCTGTGGATTGGGGACAGCCCATTGGAATTCGAGTATTTTGCTTTCGCCCGGGCCCAAAACAGGAATATCGAGCGTGCCTATCTCATCACCCATCAATACGGGGTTTGGATTTGTGGGATCTGGCATGTAGAGGGTGCCGTTCCAGTGATCCGGCCAATAGAGCGACGTGCTTGCCTTGGCCCAATATAGCTTTAAATCGTCTGTGCCCGAGGAGGTCTCGCAACTGTTGTTTGTTACACGAACATACACATAATTGGGGCTGACAGAGTTATACACGGGGTTTTGATGGGTATCTATCCAAGAGCCATCATTTTGGTTGCGTACCCAAATATCTTCACTGTTCCAAACTATGTCAGTTTCAACATCTGGCTCTACAAAACTGTCCAAATCAGAATTTTGCATTGCAAGATCCAGGCCGGGGGTAGGGTTTAACATGCATTGTGCTGTTTTTACTGCCCTAAAGGCATTAATCCTTCCAGTTCCCAACTGCCCGATGTAAGGTTGATTGTAAGGTATTTGATAAATATCATCTGCGGTGTTCTTGATAATATTCTTAACCTGGGCAGGTGTTAAATTTGGATTAACAGAAAAGATCAGGGCTGCAAGAGCCGAAACAAAAGGGGCCGATGCAGAAGTGCCAATACCCAACCGGTAACCTTCGGGATAGGTATTATAATCATCTGTAATTTGAATTATTAATTGCCCAGGAGCGGTTACATCCACCTTGGAATTGCGCGTATGCCCTCCCAAATAATTGTCTGGTTGTCCTGCGTAACAGTCTTTCCATGAACGCCACCAATAATGCGCACCGGTTGTTGGATCATGTAGATCGTGAAAATAACCAATAGGAAATCTGTCTCCTACACTGGTTACTGAAATTGTTTCATCATATGAAGCCGGATAACCATAACCATTCCCATTTGTACCGCAAGATGTGCCTCCAATACCATTACCAGCAGACGCAACAACCAATACACCATTACTATTAACCTCCGCCATAACCTCATCTAAATATGGTTTGCTTGGATTGTTTTGACATATTAGCCAACTACAATTAATCACTCTTACCCCTGGATATTGTGAAAGTTGTAATAATCCATTTATGAGATTATTAGCATTCGTAGAACAAGTTGCAACAATTAATTTAGTGTTATAGGCTAAACTAGAAACACCTTGTCCATTGTTTGTCTTAGCGGAAATAATTCCAGCTACGCCGGTTCCGTGTGTAATATTATTATTAGCTATTTGAATATTATCTAATATTTGTCCTGTTAAATCATAGTGATTAAAATCATATTTTGTATCTGAAACTCCCACCAAAACATCTGGATCTCCAGTTGTGATTGTCCATGCAAGAGGTGCCTTAATTAGATCTAAGGAAGTATTATTTACACCAGTTAATGCATCCACATAATCATTTGGAAAATTAAGGAGCAGAAAATCTTCCGTAATAATATTTTTTTCGATTGACGCAAAATTTTCAATTTCAATTCTATTTAAGAATCCAGTAATATTTTCAATTTCATTGAGTGTTATTGTGTAAACTCTTTGCAATCGAGGTGTTAATGCGGTTGGAAAAGCTTTTTTGAAAGAGTAAACTTCTTTTGTATTAATAAAATTTGAGAAATCGATTATGTTAGTTGTAATTGAAATAGTTCCATCATTATTGGTGGTCTGTTGGATGGTACCCAAATTATACTCTGGTTTTATTTCAAGATAATACTCCTTATTGTTTTGGGCAGTCAAGAAAAGTGAAGTAAGAGCAAACATTATACAGATTAGAATTCTGTGGGCGTGTGGGCGTGTGGGCGTGTGTCTTCATGGTTTTGGTTGTTTAAAGTTAATTGATTTTTTTAAAATTAAACAATTTTATTAACCTGTGAAACAGGGTTTTCCCTATTTTTAATAGGGGATTTCCCCCTTTTTTATTGAAGTGTTTTTCTTACAATGAAGTAATCACCCGAGGGCCTGCTCCAAATCTGCAATCAAATCCGCTACATCTTCAATTCCCACAGAAAGACGAATCAAAGAATCCACAACCCCTGTTTTTTCACGTTCCTCCTTCGGAATGCTTGCATGTGTCATACTTGCAGGATGCCCGGCAAGGCTTTCCACCCCGCCAAGACTTTCTGCCAAAGTGAAAATCTTTAGGTTTTCGACTATTTTGATGGCTTCTTCGTAATTATTTCCCTTGGTTACAAAGGAAATCATTCCGCCGAAATCATTCATTTGTTCTTTTGCGATTTTGTGGTTTGGGTGGCTTTCAAAACCGGGCCAATACACTTTTTCAATTTTTGGATGTTTCTCCAAATATTCCGCAACGGCTTTCCCATTTTCGCAATGACGCTGCATACGAATGTGAAGTGTTTTCAAACCCCGCAAAACCAGAAAACTATCCTGTGGGCCACAAACCGCGCCGCTCGCATTTTGGATAAAATACAATCTGTCTGCCAGTTCCTTGTTTTTTACAATCAAAGCGCCCATCACCACATCGCTATGGCCGCCAAGATATTTGGTTGCGCTGTGCATTACAATATCGGCGCCCATTTCCAACGGTTGTTGCAAATATGGCGTTGCAAATGTATTGTCAACCGCAAGCAAAACATTGTGCTTTTTTGCAATGGAGGCCGCTTTTTTTATATCGATAATATTCATCATTGGGTTGGTTGGCGTTTCCACCCAGATGAGTTTGGTTTTATTGTTTACAAATTCCTCAATTTTATCGGCATTTTCCATTCCTATGAAATGGAATCTTATTCCAAATCCTTCAAAAATTTTGGTGAACAATCGGTACGTTCCGCCGTAAAGATCATTGGTGGAAATTACTTCATCACCCGGATTCAAAAGCTTTATCACAGCATCAATGGCTGCAAGTCCGCTTCCAAAGGCAAGGCCGAATTCGCCGTTTTCAATGCTTGCCAAAGCCCGTTCCAAGGCAGCACGCGTTGGATTTCCGCTTCGCGAATATTCAAAACCTTTGTGGCCGCCGGGAGTGGTTTGTGAATAGGTGGAGGTTTGATAAATTGGCGGCATTACAGACCCATACGCTGGATCTACATTATGCTGGCCGCCGTGGATTGTTTTTGTGTTGAACTTCATAGAATTAGTGAAATTTATGGTGAATTCAGCAATTAGGAAACTATATTTTATGATTTAATATAACTTTCACAATAGCTGATTTTAAAGTTATTACTTTTGAAAATGCAAATGTAACAGTTTCATTTGTGATAGCTAACCATCTATTCCTTTTAACGTATGAATAACAAAATTGCGTTTGCGGTGCTCACTGCCTTCACGCTAATAAGTTGTGAGCGGGAAAACAACCTTGCCCTTTCCTCTGAAAGTTTTACCGAAATGGACTTAGCTATATGCAAAAATGCAAAATGCCCCGAAATAACCATTAATTATGTAGAAGCCATTGGAGACAGCCAGGTCAGCGAAAAAATCAATAAAAAAATCAGAAATTTTATCTTCGCATCGCTTCTGATGGGCGAGGACAGCATACCCACGGCCAAAACAATTTCCGAAGCCGCGACCTTCTTTATTGAAGCCTATCAAGCAGACAAGTCACAATTTCCAGATATGGCGGGGGAATATTTTGCTGAAATTTCAGTGAACCAGATTTATGGAACGAATGAACTGTGGTGTTTTGAATTAGGACAATATTTGTACACCGGGGGCGCCCATGGTTATGGAACAACCTCATTCCTAAACGTGAATCCAAATACCGGAGAGGAAATAGCCACAACAAACCTTTTCAAGAATAAAACGGAATTTATAGCCTTTGCAGAGAAGAAGTTTCGCTCACAGCAGAAAATTCCACAGGACCAAGCCATCAATGATGCGGGATATTGGTTTGAAGGCGATACCTTCCACATACCCGAAAGTATTGGATTTACACAAGACAGCATTATTTTCGTTTATAACCAATATGACATCGCGAGCTATGCCGATGGGCCCATAGAAATAAAAATACCGCTGAACGAGGCCAAGCCCTATCTCAACTTCGAATAAAAACTGAAACCATGCAAAAAGTGTACTATCTTTCTACTTGTGATACCTGCAAAAGGGTTTTGGATGAACTAAAAATTCCATCCTCATTTATTAAACAGGACTTGAAAGTACAGGGAATTACAGAGGAAGAATTAGATGAACTTTTTAACCTTACAGATAGTTTTGAAGAACTTTTTAGCCGCAGGGCCAAACTATATCGAGAGCGCGGGCTTAATAATGAAAACCTGTTGGAGGAAGATTACAAAGCTCTCATTTTAGGACACTATACCTTTTTAAAACGGCCAATAATCGTTCACAATGACAAAATCTTCATAGGAAGTAGCCCAAAAACCGTTGCCGCAGCCAAGAAATCAATTCATCCCAATTGATGGACAACCGAATATTGGCCATACTTGCTGCAACCGCCACTGAAACCATTTACGGTATAAACCACACGGTGGCCAAAGGCCTTATGCCCCATATAATCCAGCCGTTCGGCTTTATAGTTTTAAGAGTTGGTGGCGCGGCGCTGCTTTTTTGGCTGGTTAGCGCATTTTCAAAATCTGAGAAAATTGCTCCCGGAGATTGGTTGCGCATTGTTGCGTGCGCCATCTTTGGAATGGTACTGAACATGCTAATGTTTTTTAAAGGATTGAATCTTTCAACCCCCATAAACAGTGCAGTTTCAATGACAATTACTCCAGTTTTGTTGCTTTTGCTCACGGCACTTATTTTGCGCGAACACATAACTTGGATTAAGACTGCAGGAATATTTTTAGGGCTTTCGGGAGCTTTGGCACTCATTCTTTTTCAGGAAAAAACACAGACCAATGCGCCGAACATTCCTTTGGGAAATCTGCTTTTTGTACTTAACGCAATTTCGTATGCGTTTTATTTGATTCTGGTGAAACCCTTGGTTGCAAAATACAATGCAATTACGCTTTTGAAATTTTTCTTTTTAATCGCGTTTTTTATAAATCTGCCCATCGGCTATTCCGAAGTAATACAAGTAGAATGGGCACAACTCACGTTTTCTGAAATTGGACAAATGGTTTTTGTAGTGGTTGCCACAACTTTTTTGACTTATCTCTTCAATATTTTTGCATTGAAACAACTTAGCCCTTCCACCGTTGGGGTTTTTATTTATTTGCAGCCTGTGGTCGCAACCATTTTTGCGATTTTGGCCGGTGCCGATACGTTGAACGCGCTTCGTGTGGGCGCGGCGTGCCTAATTTTTATGGGCGTTTTTCTTTCTACGCGAAAACCGAAAAAGGAAGTGCAAACACAAATATGACTCCACTATAAATCCTGCGGGCGTTGGCTATATTTTCGGGTGTTTTCTTTAGTTAAAATCCTAAAATCATCCGTCTTTTCCAAGGTGCTGAATTTATCATAAAATTCCTGCGGAAGGGCTACAAGTTTCCGTTCCTTCAAATCAATCCAAGCGCCCATCATTTCGCAACGGGCGCAGTTTTTGCCGGTTTCGTCATAAAAATTATGCAGAAATTCAAAGTACATTCCATCTTCCGATAAACCTTTTAATTGCAGTGAAACAGTAACTGGTTTCCCCGGAAAAAATTCGCGGAAATAATACATATGCTCATAAAAAGCCACAGGCCCCAAATTGAATTCGGCCAAATGCAGTTGGTCCAGCCCATTTTCCATTAAAAAACTCATGCGGGTGTGGCTCATATAATCTATATACGCGCTGTTCCGCAAATGGCGATTGGCATCAACATCGCTCCAGCGTATTTCAAATTGTTTGGTGTACATCTTCAAATTTTTATGCAAATTTAAGTTACTTTCGAAATGCATGCCTAATAAATGTGTTTAGGTTCTGTTAATGTTGGGTGAAGAATATTATTGAAAAAATACTCGTTTCAGAATAGAATTCAACAAATAGTTTGGGATTTTAATTGAATAGAAACCCATTTCACTACCCTCTACAACCTACCCACTAAAGACTATTTTAGTACCTTTGCCCTTCAATAAAAAAGGAATATGATCCAATCCATGACGGGCTACGGCAAAGAAGTTGTCCAATTGCCATCCAAAACCATTACCATTGAAATAAAATCGCTGAACAGCAAAGGGCTGGACCTGAACACGCGCGTGCCTTCGGCTTACCGTGAAAAGGAGCTGGAAATACGCGATTTGCTGGCGAAAAATCTGCAACGCGGGAAAGTGGATTTTTCACTTTATATTGAAATAACCGGCGAGGAAGTGACAACCCAACTAAATGAAAGCGTTGTAAAACAGTACATAAAACAACTTTCAAATGTTGTAAATGGCGATCCTGTGGAACTTTTGAAAATGGCAGTGAGAATGCCCGACGCGCTGAAAACCGAGCGCGAGGAAATTGATGAAAAGGAATATGAAATTATTTTAAACGGAATTGACAGAGCACTTAACGCAATCAATGAATACAGGACCGACGAAGGTTTGGTGCTGGAAAAAGATTTTTTGGATCGCACAAAAACCATTTCAAAATTACTGGATGCGGTGATCGCGTTGGATCCCGAACGGATTGACGGCGTAAAGGAAAGGCTTCGGAAAGCGGTTGCCGATTTAAAGGAAAAAGTGGACGAAAACCGTTTTGAGCAGGAATTGATCTATTACCTCGAAAAATACGACATCACCGAAGAAAAAGTTCGGCTTAAAAATCACTTGGATTATTTTGAACAGTCATTGAATTCCCACGATTCCAACGGAAAAAAATTAGGTTTCATAACACAGGAAATCGGCCGGGAAATAAACACTATTGGCAGCAAGGCAAATTACGCGCCGATGCAGCAAATTGTTGTGCAAATGAAGGATGAGCTTGAAAAAATTAAGGAACAGGCATTAAACGTTTTATAAATGAAAGGAGGGAAATTGATTGTATTCTCGGCACCTTCGGGCAGTGGCAAGACCACTATCGTGCAACATTTACTGAAACAAGAAGATTTGAATCTTGAATTTTCGGTTTCCTGCACTTCGCGGGAAGCCCGAGGCGATGAAAAGCATGGCGAAAATTATTATTTCATTTCATTGAAAGAATTTAAGCAGCACATAAAAAATGGCGATTTTTTGGAGTGGGAAGAAGTGTACCGCGATAATTTCTACGGCACATTGAAAAGTGAAGTGGAGCGGATTTGGAGCCACGGAAAAAACGTGATTTTTGATATTGATGTGGTTGGCGGACTTCGGATAAAAAAGAAATTTCCCGAAAAAACGTTGGCGGTTTTCGTAAAACCCCCGAGCATCGACGAGCTGAAAATAAGGCTTAAAAAGCGCAAAACCGAAAGCGATGACCGCATCAATATGCGCATTGCAAAAGCTTCGGTGGAGCTTGCAACTGCGCCACAATTCGACAAAATAATAGAAAACCACGATTTGGAAACTGCATTGAAAGAGGCACATGATTTGGTGGAAAAATATATACAATCGTAGAGCCGCACGGCCGTGCAGCTCAACAGTAATCAGGCCGTGCGCCACAATGTAAAGACGCACGGCCGTGCGTCTCAAACGGATGATGATAAATCCAAGAGCCGCACGGCCGTGCGGCTCTACATTGAACCAAAAAAATGGTAAAAAAAACTGGACTCTACTTCGGCACGTTTAACCCAATACACGTTGGGCATTTGATTATTGCCAACCATTTGGTGGAGTTCAGCGATTTGGATGAAATTTGGTTTGTGGTTACGCCGCACAATCCCTTAAAAAAGAAAAAGACGCTTTTGGAGGACCACCACCGTTTGGCAATGGTTCGGATTGCGGTTGAAAATTATCCAAAATTAAAGGCGAGCAACGTGGAGTTCGACCTTCCGCAGCCCAATTATACCGTGAATACTTTGGCTTATTTAGAAGAAAAATATCCCGAAAAGAATTTCTGTTTGATTATGGGCGAGGACAATTTGAAAGGTTTTCAAAAATGGAAAAACTATGATGTTATTTTAGATAGATATTCCATCTATGTTTATCCAAGAATTTCAGAGGGAACGGTGGAAAGCCAATTTGACAATCACAAAAAAATAAAGAAAGTTGATGCCCCAATTATTGAGCTTTCTTCAACCTTCATTCGAAAGGAGATAAAATCCGGAAAAAACATTCGGCCGATGCTTTCGGCTGAGGTTTGGAAATATTTAGATGAGATGAATTTTTATAAGTAATCGTGGTTTTATCCGTGAGATTCCCGTTTTCATGGAAATGAAAACCGCCCCACCAAACTAACACTTGGGGAGCGGCCTCAACTAAATAACCAACCAAAATCATCCGGATCCTTTCCTTTTAAAAAAAATCCAAACAATTATTCCATTAACGTATAAAAGCAATTAAAGATTGTGCTTCCATTATTAAACGGCTGTTAAAAATTTTCGGGAGGAATTATGTACTTTTGAAAATATAAAATCATTTAATGACGGAAAAACCAAAATTTGCGGTCTTTGGCGGCGGAAGCTGGGCCACGGCAATCGTGAAAATGCTCTGTGAAAACCTCGATGAAGTTTGCTGGTACATGCGAAGCAAGGATGCCGTGGACTTTATTAAAAAGAATGGCCACAACCCGAATTATTTAAGTTCGGTTGAATTCAATTTAAAACAATTGAAACTCAGCAACAATATCAACGAAACCATTTCCTGCGCCGATTATTTGATTTTTGTAATTCCTTCGGCATTTCTTCACGAAGAACTTGAAAAACTTACGGTTTCGCTGGAAGACAAAGTGGTTTTTTCAGCCATTAAAGGAATCGTGCCCGAAACCAGCTTGATTGTGGGCGATCATTTCAACACCCATTACAAAGTTCCCTTTAACAATATTGGCGTTATTTCCGGTCCCTGCCACGCCGAAGAAGTTGCGCTGGAGCGGCTTTCCTATTTAACCATTGCAAGCGCAGATGCTGAAAAGGCGAAATTAATTGCAAATGTTTTGAGCAGTGATTATATAAAATGCAACATCAGCGATGATGTTTTGGGCACCGAATATGCAGCCGTGCTCAAAAACATTTATGCCGTCGCCGCAGGGATTGCGCACGGACTTGGTTATGGCGATAATTTCCAGAGCGTATTGATGAGCAACGCCATTCGCGAGATGAAAAAATACGTGAAGAAAGTCCATAAAATGAAGCGCGATATAAATGATTCCGCATATTTGGGCGATTTGTTGGTTACGGGCTATTCACTATTTAGCCGAAACAGAATGTTCGGAACCATGATCGGGAAAGGTTATACCGTAAAAAGTGCACAAGTGGAACTGAGCCAAATTGCGGAAGGATATTACGCCACAAAAAGCGCTTATCACCTCAACCAGCAAAAGGGAAAGAAAAAAGCAAAGACACCTATAATTGATGCCGTTTATGAAATTTTATACGAGCATAAAGAGCCGAAAAAAATATTCAAGAAATTAACTGAAAAGTTGGATTAAAAAAAATCCCCGCCAAAATTAGCGGGGATTTTTCTTATTTTTTAATATCCTTATTTATCGTTTCCGGTAATTCTTCATAACCCATATTGAAAAGCGTAAACCCAAAAATATCGGCATATTGCTCGATGGTTTTGCTCACCGGAGTTCCCGCACCGTGGCCGGCATCGGTTTCAATTCTAATTAAAACAGGGCTATTGCCAGCTTGTTTTGATTGAAGTTCAGCCGCAAATTTAAAACTGTGCGCCGGTACAACCCTATCATCGTGATCGCCCGTTGTTATTAAGGTTGCGGGATATTGAACGCCTTCCTTCACATTGTGCAATGGCGAATAACCTTTCAAATATTCAAACATTTCCTTACTATCTTGAGCAGTTCCATAATCATAAGCCCAACCGGCACCTGCGGTAAAAGTATGGTAACGAAGCATATCCAAAACCCCAACCGCGGGAAGTGCTACTTTCATTAAATCGGGTCTTTGCGTCATCGTTGCGCCCACGAGCAAACCTCCGTTGGAGCCTCCGCGAATGGCAAGATATTCACTGGATGTATAATTATTATTGATTAAATATTCTGCAGCAGCGATAAAATCGTCGAACACATTTTGCTTTTTCATTTGTGTTCCTGCATTGTGCCATTTTTTTCCATATTCCCCACCACCGCGAAGATTGGGAACGGCATAAATTCCGCCCTGTTCCATCCAAACTGCATTGGCAATGCTAAAACCGGGAGTTAAACTGATGTTGAACCCGCCATAGCCGTAAAGTATAGTTGGATTTTGGCCGTCCATTTTCAGACCTTTTTTATGGGTAATGATCATCGGGATTTTCGTTCCATCTTTTGAATTGTAGAAAACTTGGTGGCTTTCGTAATTTTCTGGATTGAAATCTATTTCTGGCTTAATAAACAATTCTGAATTGCCGCTTGCAATATCATATTTATAAATGCTGCCGGGGGTAATGTAATTTGTAAAGGAATAATAAAGTTCCTTTTCCTCTTTTTTGCTGCCGAAACCTGCGGCCGAACCTACACCGGGCAATTCGATTTCACGAATGCGTTTTCCTTCATAATCATATTGCATTACTTTTGAAACCGCATCTACCATATAATGGGCAAATATACTGCCGCCCCCTTTGCTGGGTGAAAGCACATTTTCAGTCTCCGGAAGAAAGTCTTTCCAGTTTTCCGGGAGAGGGTTTGACGCGTCCACGGTGACTATTTTACGGTTTGGGGCATTCCGGTTTGTAACGAGATAAAGTTTGGAGCCTACGTTTTCGAGAATATAGGTGTCTGAATCGGTATCATCCAAAATGGTTATCAATTTGGAATTGGGCTGGGTCAAATCTTTTATGAAAAGTTTGTTGCCGGATGTGGAGATGCTCGCCCTAATTATTAAATAGCGGTTATCCTCGGTCACCGAAGCGCTCACATAACGGTGTTTCTGTTCAGGGGTTCCGCCAAAAATCATAAGGTCTTCGCGCTGTGGCGTGCCCAGTTTGTGATAGTACAATTTATGTTGATCCGTTTTCGCGGAAAGCTCACTTCCGTCGGGTTTGTCATAGCTGGAGTAATAAAATCCTTCTTCCCCGTTCCATGCCAGGCCACTAAATTTGATATCCTGTAACGTATCGCCCATCAATTCTTTGGTTTCTGTGTTCATCACCAAAACCTTTCTCCAATCGCTGCCTCCTTCGGAAATGCTATAGGCTAATTTACTGCCGTCCTCGGAAAAGCTTGTTTCGCCCAAGGAGATGGTGCCATCATCCTTAAATGTGTTTGGGTCAATGAATACCTGGGCCGTAGAGGGGTCTTCACCTTTTTTATATCGATAGAGGACGTATTGATTTTGAAGGCCGTCATTTTTGTAGAAATACGTGTAATCGCCCTCGTGAAATGGTGCGCCAACTTTTTCGTAATTCCACAGATCCGAAAGACGTTGTTTCAGTTCCTCACGGAAGGGGATTTTTTCCAAATAACCAAAGGTCACTTTATTTTCGGCCTTTACCCACTCTGCGGTTTCTTCGCTGCGGTCATCCTCCAACCAGCGGTAGGGATCCTTTACTTCCACCCCGAAGTAAGTGTCGGTAGAGTCTATTTTTTTTGTCTCTGGATAGTTCAATTCAAAAGTTTCTTTTTTTGGCGCTTCCTTACAACCAACAATTGCAAGGATTAAAATTACGGGGACGATAGAAAATCTCATAAGTTATAATTTTTAAAAATGTAAATGTACTGTTTTTAAGGAAAGGAAAATGATGAAAATGGAAAAGGCCTTCATTGTTGAAGGCCTTTTATATTTTAGGGTGATATTACAGAAATAGCGGTCGGTACACTTTCCAATGTTTATAGATCAAAATAACATTGAGGACCAAAACCACCACGGCCACAAAAAGGCCGGGCGTATCCATAAACATATGGAAAAGCAAGATATTTAAAGTTATTGGCGCTAATAATAACAGTCCAAAAGGAACCCATTTGTTGAGCAATAACATAAGGCCCACGATTATCTCAAAAGTACCGATCACTTTAAAAATGTAGCCGGTATTGCTAAGGGAGTCAATAAAAATGGCGGCATTTCCTGTGTAAATGGGCGTGGGCATAAAGGGGAAATGGATGAGTTTGCTCAATCCGAAAAATATTAATCCTAAGCCTAAAACCATTCTCAGGATTTTAGTAAATGTTGAATTCATAGGCTAAATTATTAAGGGTTATTGCTTAAAGATACGGAAAATAAAAAAACGCACATCAATAGGAAGTGCGTTATTTTAACTAAATTTTAAAAGTATTGTTATTTTTTTTCTTAAAAATTTAAAGCAAACTGTTGCTCACCATGTATTCCGCTATTTGAACGGCATTGGTAGCGGCGCCTTTCCGGAGGTTATCGCTCACTATCCACATATTTAATGTATTGGGCTGGGTTTCATCGCGCCGAATTCTTCCCACGAAAACCTCATCTTTGCCATTGGCGTACATTGGCATGGGGTACGTATTTGTATCTGGATTGTCCTGTACTGTAATTCCTGGGGTTTCGTGCAAAATTTTTCGAATATCGCCCAATTCAAAATCATTTTCAAACTGCACGTTTACAGCCTCGCTGTGTCCGCCGGCTGTGGGAATGCGCACGGCTGTGGCGGTTACTGAAAAAGTTCGGTCATCCAATATTTTTTGTGGCTCGCGGGCGAGTTTCATTTCTTCCTTTGTATATCCATTTTCCTCAAAACCATCGCAATGGGGCAACGCATTTCTGTGGATTGGGTACGGATAGGCCATTTCGCCTTGTATTCCGGCCATTTCATTTTCCATTTGTTGCACGGCTTTTAGGCCGGTTCCCGAAACAGATTGATAGGTTGAGACCACAACCCTTTTCATTTTATATTTTTTGTGAAGCGGCGCCAAAACCATTACCAATTGAATGGTGGAACAATTTGGGTTGGCAATAATTTTATCGTTTTTGGTCAATAAATGTGCGTTGATTTCAGGGACGATCAATTTTTTATCCGGTTCCATGCGCCATGCGGAAGAGTTGTCGATCACGGTAGTTCCAACCGCGGCAAATTGTGGTGCCCATTCCAGCGATGTGCTTCCGCCGGCGGAAAAAATGGCGATGTTTGGTTTTGCGGCAATCGCTTCTTTTAAACCAATCACTTTATGAATTTTCCCTTTGAAAGAAATTTCCTTTCCCACAGATCTTTCCGAAGCTACCAAAAGCAGTTCGTCTATTGGGAAATTTCGTTCCGCGAGAACTTTCAACATTACTTCGCCCACCATTCCAGTGGCGCCAATTAAAGCTAATTTCATTTTAATGGAATTTTATTCAAAAGTAGTTTATAGCAAGTAATTTTTTCAGATTAAAATGCAAAAAAAGAACCCTCCCGCGCTTGAAACGAAGAAGGGTTTAAGGTTAGAATATATAGTGCAGCGGTGGCTGAAAATTATTTTTTCCGAAGTTCGTCGCGAATTTCCATCAACAAATCCACTTCCGATGGCCCTGCCGGTGGTGCGGGAGCTTCCTCTTTTTTGGCCCTCACCTTTCCGTAGGCCTTTACGATCACAAACAGAACAAAACCAACAATAAGCAGGTTAATGAGTGCATTAATCCAACGGCCGTACATTATTGCGTTTTCCGGTTTTGTTACCGTGCCATCGGCGCCCACTTCTGCCGCGGAAAGCACTACTTTCATGTCGGCAAAATCAATGCCCCCTGTAAAATGGCCTACTATCGGCATTATCATATCATTCGTAAATCCTGTAACTACAAGCCCAACGGCGCCTGCCAGAATTACCGCAACGGCCAAATCGACCACGTTGCCGGTCATAATAAAATCCCTGAATTCTTTTAACATGTTGATTGGTTTTAGAAGTTAAGCAACTAATTTACTTAAATATATTAAATGATTATATTATTTGCGGCAAACTATTCTTTTTACCCGTTGGGAAACGGCCGTTATCAATTCATAGGAAATGGAATTGATGGCGGCCGACAATTCATCGGCCGTTGCCGATGGGCCGAAAACAATGGCCTCATCGCCCTCTTCACACTCAATATTGGTAACATCAACCATAATCATATCCATACAAACGTTGCCAAGAATGTGTGCTTTTTCGCCATTAATGGTTACCCACCCTTTTCCCTTTCCGTAGGAGCGGGGAATTCCATCTGCGTGTCCTATGGGAAGCGTTGCGGAACGCGTTGGCTTTTCAGCAATAAACCCTCGGTTGTAGCCCACGCTTTCGCCATTTTCAATTTTGTGGATTTGGGAAATCACGGTTTTTAAGGTGCCCACGGGTTTCAACTTTTTGTTTTCCTCGGCATCATTTCCGAAGCCGTAAAGCCCGATTCCGGTGCGAACCATATCAAAATGTGCTTCGGGATAATTGATGATTCCGGAAGTATTTGCGCAATGAAGCAAAGGTTTATACCCTAATTTTGAAATAAGGTCTTCTGAAATTTTTCTGAAACGTTCAATCTGCCCAAGCGTAAAGTCCCTTTCGTTTAAATCCTCGGTAGCGGCAAGATGCGAAAAGGCCGATTTCACAATGACGCTTTCTGTTTTTGAAAGCGTTTCGGAAATAAATTTCAAATCGGTTTCAAGGAAACCCAAACGGTTCAAACCGGTGTTGAATTTTAAATGGAGTGGATAATTGGTTTGCTTTTTTTCTTCCGCGTAAGTGATGAATTCCTCAAGCATTTTTCGGGAATAAATACTCGGTTCCAAACATCTATTTACAATCACCTCAAAATTTATGGGAAGCGGATGCAGCACCAAAATAGGGGTTTCAATTTTTGCATTTCGAAGTGTTTCGCCTTCATTGGCATAAGCAACGGCAAAATAATCCGCGCCCAATTCCACAAGTTCCCTTGCGATCGCCACGGAATCACTGCCATAACCAAAAGCCTTCACTACACCCAGCACCTTTGTTCCGGGCTTTATTTTTGAAGTGATGTATTTATAATTATTGTCGAGCGCGTTTAGGTCAATCTCCAATAGGGTTTCAGTAGCTTTGGGCATATTATGCTTGTTTTCCGGGTTTTTCGGAAGTTTTGTTTTCAGTCAATTCCTGCGCTTCTTTCACTTCAAGCTTTACAACTTTATCACGAAGTTGTGCCTTATAAAATGCGGCACGGCTTAAAGGTTCGTATTCTTCTGTTTCACCGAGCAAGACCAAAGCTTCACTTTTTGCTTTTCGGTAGCTGTAATTTGCGAGATTTCCGGTGCGAGTGCATACTGCGTGCACTTTTGTAACATATTCTGCAGTTGCCATCAACGCTGGCATTGGGCCAAAAGGGTTTCCTTTGTAATCCATATCCAACCCTGCAACAATCACACGAACGCCGCGATTGGCGAGGTCGTTGCAGACTTTCACGATTTCATCATCAAAAAACTGGGCTTCGTCAATGCCCACTACATCACAATTATCGGCCAGAATTGGAATATTTGCCGCAGCCGGCACAGGCGTGGAACGAATTTTATTACTATCATGGCTCGTTACGGATTCTTCGCCATAACGCGTATCTATTGAAGGCGTGAAAATCTCCACTTTTTGGCGGGCGAATTGGGCACGTTTCAGCCTTCGGATGAGCTCTTCGGTCTTTCCTGAAAACATGGAGCCGCAAATAACCTCGATCCAGCCAAATTGTTCTTTCTGATTTACGGTATTTTCAAGAAACATAGTTTAATTTTTACAAGAAATATTAAGTATCCACCCTTCCCAATATTTACGCCTTGCATGGTTTGAGGTTTAAAACAAGAAAACAGAAATAGTTGACGTTTACATAAAGGTTGCGTAAATTTATAAAAACAAAACACAAATTCGCTTTAATTTAAAAAGATATGAAGAAGAAACTCCGCGAGCAAATAATCCTGCTCGCCAAGCAATTGATTGAGGAAGAAAACACTTTTAATACCGCTTCCGTAAAGGGATTGGTTGGCAATCTATACGAAAGGCTATCGGTGCTTGAATATCTTGAAAATCAATTGGAAGAACCTTTGGAACAACCCGCCGAGGAATCCTTGGATTCCAAGAGTTTCCGGGAAGAAAACTGGTTTACCGAACCCGAGCCCGTTCCACAGCCGGAGCACAAAGAAGACATTATTGAACCATTGATGGAGAAAATTAAGGACATTGTTGCACAAATGCCGGAAGAAGGCGAGCGCATTGATGAATTGCTGGAAGAAATGATTCCGCAAAATCAAGAAACGAAGGCCGAAATACAACAAAAGTCCGCCCCAAAATATGCCAAAAATGATTTGGAAGAATTCGCTTCCAATTATCAGCAAATGCCGGAATTTGAACGAAAACCTTCCGAGATTTTTCCAAAATCGGTACAGGGTACAGAAGCCAGCAAAACCATGACAGAGTCACGGGCCAAATCTTTGAATGACACTGTAAAAAAAGGCCTAAATATTGGGCTAAACGATAGAATCGCCTTCATCAATCATCTTTTTGAGGGTCACGTGGAAGACTATACACGGGTGCTTTCACAAATAAACACCATGCACAATTTTCAAGATGCCCAGGATTTCATAAAAGGAAAAGTAAAGCCGGATTATAATTATTGGCTAAACAAAGATGAATATTCGGAAAGGTTCATGAGCATTATTGAAAAAAGTTTTAATTAAAAAATAGACCCTATGTTGGCCCAAAAAACCATCTATTGGATAGCCACGGGACTTCTCAGCGTCCTTTTTCTTTATTCTGCCTTCACCTATTTAACAGATACGGCCGTCATTGAAGGCCACTATCAAGACTATCAATACCCCTCCTATTTAGTTATACCTATGGCGCTGGCTAAAATAGGTGCCATCATTTTTATCCTGCTCAGAAAACCAAAATGGGTCATGGAATGGGCCTACGCCGGACTGTTTTTTGACATGGCGCTTGCTTGCCTTGCACACTTTCGCCTCAATGATCCGATGATTACCCTTCCTCTGCTGGGAATTGTTGTTTTATTAATTTCCTATTTCTTCGGAAAAACCGTCCGGCCATAATTATGGGAAAACTCTATTTGGTGCCAACGCCCATCGGCAATTTAAAGGATATGACCTTTCGCGCGGTCGAGGTTTTGAAGGAAGTGGATTTAATTTTAGCCGAAGACACCCGAAACAGCGGGAAACTTTTGAAGTATTTTGAAATCGGCACCCAAATGCATTCCCACCACATGCACAACGAACACAAAACCGTGGACGGAATTGTAAAAAGAATCCAAAACGGCGAAAATATTGCATTGATAAGCGATGCCGGAACGCCAGCAATAAGCGATCCCGGGTTTCTGTTGGTTCGCGCTTGTGTGGAAGCAGGCATTGAAGTGGATTGCCTTCCGGGCGCCACGGCTTTTGTGCCGGCACTTGTAAACAGCGGTTTCCCAAATGATAAATTTGTTTTTGAAGGTTTTCTGCCCGTGAAAAAAGGACGGCAAACCCGACTCGAACTTTTAGCCGAGGAAACACGGACCATTATTTTTTACGAATCGCCGCACAAACTGCTGAAAACTCTTGCCCAATTTGTGGAATATTTTGGTGCGGAAAGACAAGTTTCCATTTCGCGGGAATTGACAAAACTGCATGAAGAAACCGTTCGCGGCACTGTGGAAGAGGTTTTAAAGCATTTTGAGAAAAAGCCCGCGAAAGGTGAAATTGTTTTGGTTGTTTCGGGTAAGAAATCGTTGAGTGTTTAATTGTTTAACTGTTTAATCGGTTAATCGACAATCGTAAATCGTAAATCATTTCCCTGTTTTAATTTTTTAGCAACCGGAAAACGCTATTGTTGGTTTTCAGAAAATAAATCCCGCTTTGGGCGGTTGAAATATTTATTTGGGTTTGCTTGTCGCCTAATTTGCCGCTGGCTATAATTTTTCCTGTTATGTCTGTAATTTGGTAAGCTTCATTTTCAGAAAATAATTCGCGTTCAATGGTGAAAATTCCGTTTGAGGGGTTTGGGTAAATGGTGGTTTTTTGGTTTTCGAATTCGGGAAGTGACAAAGGATTGTTAGTATGGCGGAGCAGTACAATATCTTCCATTCCATCGTACCAAAATGTATTTCCCACAGTTACAATCTTGCCGTCTTGCTGCAAAATGGTTTTATAATTATCAAATCCCAGTGATGTGCCATTGAATGAATTGTCAATACTCCCGCCTTCAAAATATCTGCTTATCACATAAATGCTTCCTTCAAAACAATCAAGTAATCTGCCGCTTACGATCATTCTTTGGTTTTCTTGAATTATTAGCTGGGAAATACGAAAACCTGAAATAGGCAGTAAAACGGTTCCATTATTTCCAAAGCTGGCGTCGGGCGAACCGTCGTTCAAGTATCGTATAAAATAGGGTTGCAGAACTGGATCAAAAAGATCCACACAAGCGCCACAGCTTCCTGCAATTACAATTTTATTATCATCGGTAAAATCAAGACTCGCACTGCTGAAATTCATTGGATTTAGCGCATCAATATTTTTCTGTGAAATACCGCCATTCCCGAAGGTTGTATCTAAATATCCATCAGATAGAAATTTCATCAAAATAATATCCGTATTGGCATTATTATCTCGCGTACCTAAAACATAAATATTTCCTTGACCATCAATTTTGGTTTCACTAAATCCGAAGCTTTCCGCGGAAAAATTTGAGACTGCAGTGCCGTTTATTCCAAAAAGAGTATCCAATGTGCCATCACTCAAGTAATGCGAAATTGATACTTCATCGCTGGCAGTAAATCGTAACAATAAGAAAGAGCCATCCGCCAAATGGATCATATTATAACTCCCTGGAATGGAAACGCTACCATTGGTGCCAAAACTATCGTCCAATTGGCCATTTGGCAAATAACGCGCAATAATAAAAATGTAATTTGGGTTTTGATATTGGATTCCAGCAACTATAATTTTTTCTTGATCGCCAATAAATACATAACCATAGCCGTAAAAACCAGTACCAAAATCCGCTGAAACTACACCATCAGTTCCAAAGGAAGGGTCAATAGAACCATCTTCCAGATACCTAACAAGAATGGAGTAGTTATCATTATTTGTCCTTTTTGATCCCGATAGGATTAATTTTCCATCGTTTTGTTGTACAATTAACCATCCAAAATCCTGACTATTGCCCAAATCCGTCACAACAATCCCCCCATCCCCAAATGAAGTATCCAAACTTCCATCCTGCGCAAAACAAACAAGTGAAAAAAATCCAGCAAAAAAAAGTAAAAGTGTTTTCATAATCCTAAAATTTAAAGGTTATGGGGAGAAGTAACAAGATAATAAATTTTCAATTACGAAAATCGGCTTTTCAATAATTCAAATTTCGTAATTTTACACCTCTCCCCTTTATTTATAATCACACCCAATCCAAATTTTGGAATTTGGAATTTTAAACTTTGGAATTTACAATATATATGCGCTGGACCCTAAAACCAAAACCCGATCCCGAAAAGGTAAGTTCACTTTCAAAAGCATTGAAAGTTGAACCAATAATAGCCTCACTTTTGGTGCAGCGCGGGGTGGAAACTTTTGAAGAAGCCGAAAAGTTTTTCCGCCCAAGTTTGGAAGATTTGCACGATCCGTATTTGATGAAAGATATGGAAAAAGCCGTCGCAAGAATTGAAAAATCAATTGCTTCCCAAGAAAATATTTTGATCTACGGCGATTATGATGTTGACGGAACCACAAGCGTGGCGCTGCTTTCTTCCTATTTGAAAAGTTACTATCCAAACGTTTCAACCTATATTCCCGATAGGTATGACGAAGGCTACGGCGTTTCATACAAAGGAATAGATTATGCACATGACAATGATTTTTCATTGATTATCGCGCTGGATTGCGGCATAAAAGCCATTGAAAAAGTGGCATACGCTTCCGAAAAAAACATCGATTTCATAATCTGCGACCATCACCGGCCCGGGAAGGAAATTCCCAAAGCCATCGCCGTGCTCGACCCAAAAAGGGAAGATTGCGAATATCCGTACAAAGAGCTTTGCGGTTGTGGCGTGGGCTTCAAACTCATTCAGGCTTTGGCAGAAAAAAGAGGACTTCAAATTGAAGATTTGCTTTTGTATTTGGATTTGGTCGCAACCGCAATTGCGGCGGATATTGTGCCAATTACCGGCGAAAACAGGATTCTTGCACATTACGGTCTGAAGGTTATAAACAGCAATCCGCGTACGGGAATACAGGCAATTTTGAAACAACTAAAAAAAGAGAAACTCACCATTACCGATGTTGTTTTCATCATCGCCCCGCGCATAAACGCCGCCGGAAGGATGAAACACGGCAACCACGCGGTTACATTGCTCACAGAAACCGATGCTGAAAAAGCAGAAATTTTTGCTTCGGAAATAGAATCGTTCAATTCCGAAAGGCGCGATGCCGACAAACAAATTACCGAAGAAGCCCTTCTGCAAATAATTCAAAATGAAGAGGAAAAACGGATGACAACCGTGGTTTACCAAGAAAATTGGCACAAAGGCGTTATCGGCATCGTGGCTTCCCGATTGACTGAAACTTATTACCGTCCCACTTTGGTGTTTACAAAAAGTGGCGAAAAGCTTGCCGCTTCGGCCCGTTCGGTTCGTGGTTTTGATGTTTACAATGCTTTGGAAAGCTGTGCCGAACACATTGAACAATTCGGCGGACATATGTATGCAGCGGGTTTAACATTGTTTGAAAAAGATTTCGAAAACTTCAAAAACGAATTTGAGCGCGTGGTTTCGGAAACCATCGATCCACATTTGTTAACTCCTGAAATTAAAATTGATGCCGAAATAAATTTGGAAGAAATTACGCCGAAATTTTTCAGAATACTGAAACAATTTGCGCCCTTCGGCCCCGGAAATATGACACCAACTTTTATGACACAAAACCTAAAAGATAACGGTTGGGGAAAATGTGTGGGCGAGGACAATAAGCATTTGCGGGTGGTAGTAAAACAAGGAAATTCCAACCTTTTCACCGGAATTGGTTTCGGACTTGCCGAAAAACAGGAAATAGCCTGCGGCGGAAAACCGTTCAAAGCGGCCTATTGCATTGACGAAAACGAATGGCAGGGAAATGTGAGTTTGCAGCTTCGGCTAAAAGATATTAGGGAGTGAATATAGGTTTTGGTTTTTGGTTTTTAGTTTTTAGTTGAAAGTTTTCAACTCAAACTTTTCGCCATCAAAAACGCCGTAAGAATAATGGTTTATCCAATCGCCAAGATTGAAATAGGTTGAATTTTCGCCCACTTTTATTTCCATGGGCAAGTGGCGATGGCCAAAAACAAAATAATCGTAATGTTTGCTTTCCAGTTTTCTTTTTGAATATTGCGCGAGCCATTCACTTTCTTCGCCCAAAAATTGTTTGTCCTCATCGCCAGAAATCAATTTGTTTTTTACTGAAAGATGTTGTGCAACCCGTACGCCAATATCGGGATGCAGCCATCTAAAAAGCCATTTTGAAAAAGGGTTTGTAAACACTTTTTTCATGCGTTTATAGCCCTTATCGCCCGGACCCTTTCCATCGCCGTGGCCAATGAGAAAATGTTTGTTGTTGAAAACAAATTCCTTTGGGTCGTGATATACGGGGATATTCAGTTCCTTTTCAAAATAATCGTGCATCCACAGATCGTGGTTTCCCACAAAAAAATGGATCTGAATTCCACTGTCGCGAAGCTCTGCAAGTTTCCCCAAAACCCGTACAAACCCTTTTGGGACAACGGTTCTGTATTCAAACCAGAAATCGAAAAGGTCGCCAAGCAGAAAAATTACTTCGGCATCGTGCTTAATGCTGTCGAGCCATTGCACAAAAATTTTTTCCCGTGGAAGGCTTTCGGCCTGTGTGGGCGCGCCCAGATGGTTGTCGCTGGAGAAGTATATTTTTTTGCCCTGGGGAATTTGCATTCGTCAAAGATATATAAAAAGACCCTTCGACTGCGCTCAGGGTGACGTTGTAAATTTAATTATCCCCAGCAAACCACTCCGCATAACTGCTGTCGGTTTCCTGCAATCTTAGTGAATGTAGCTGTATGTTTTCCGGCAAACGGTTCTTTATTTTTTCCGAAAAATCAATCACCATCATTTCGCTCGTTGGTTGGTAATCCACCAAAAGTACGCTGTGGCCCCGGTCGCTGAGCTCCTTCGCCAGCTCAATGTGAGGGGTGTTTTTATTGAAAACCGTGGCATGGTCAAAAACGTCCACAATTTCTTCCTTTACAATATTTTTAAGGTCGGAAAAATCTATCACCATTCCGTATTTCACATTTTCGGTATCGGAAATCGGCCGGCCAATAACCGTTACAGAAAGTTTGTAACTGTGGCCGTGCACATTTCGGCATTTGCCATCGTAGCCATAAAGCGCGTGGCCGGTTTCAAAAGAAAAAATCTTGGTGATCCTGATTGTTTGCATCGCTTTTCTTTAAGCTTCAAAGGTACTGTTTTTGAAAGGAAATTTATTTTCTGAAAATGTATTGATTTCTAAACTATATTTGCCCACTTTTTTAATGAAATATGAATGGCCGAAGAACTTTTTGAACAGTTGGAATTTGTTGAAAATCCACTGTTTGAAACCATTATTGATGATTTACTCCAACAGCAATTCAGTATTATGAACGGCTTTTTTTCTTCGGAGGAAGTTGAAATTTTGCGTCATTCCCTGCTTGCAAAATATGAAGCAGACCGTTTCAAAAAATCTGCAATCGGCAATAAAACCAATGAGGAAATTGACAAAACCATTCGCGGCGATTTTATTCTTTGGATGGATGAAGCAGCCGCAAATGAGGCCGAAAAGGTTTTCTTCAGAAAAATAAACGAGCTGGTAAATTACCTAAACAAAACTTGCTTTTTGGGAATTTTACATAAGGAATTCCATTACGCGGTTTATCCAACGGGCACATTTTACAAACGCCATTTGGACACTTTCCAAAATGACGACCGCCGAAAACTTTCCATAGTTTGCTATTTGAACGAAGCTGATTGGAGGCGCGAAAACGGTGGCGAACTCACCCTTTATACAGAAAAAGAGGATTTAGATATTTTACCGCTGCCGGGAAAATTGGTCATTTTTGAAAGCCAAATTTTGGAACACGAAGTGAAAGTGGTGAAAGCATCAGAGCGATTGAGCATTACGGGTTGGCTGAAAACGCGATAGAATGGATCCTTCATTTTTTCTTCATTTTTTGATACGCCACAACGGCAATAACCAAAAGCGCGAGCACTAAAAATAGACCTGGTCCCCCAAGAAATTTTAACCAATCCATACTTGCAATTTCATTTGCTGTAAAAGTATTTAATTAAGATGAAAGAACATCGGCCAAAACCAATTCACTGAAGTATAAATTTCAGAAAATGAAAGGAATGTGGAGGAATGGAACGTTCAATTAGCTTGCCCTCAACAAACCATCAGGGTGATTCGTCTGGCAGAACGAATTCATTTTGTATTTTTCGGTATGGCGATATAAAAATTTTTAGTATTTTCGCAACCTAAATCAGCATTGGGGGATTAGCTCAGCTGGCTAGAGCGCTTGCATGGCATGCAAGAGGTCATCGGTTCGACTCCGATATTCTCCACTAAAAACCACCCTTTTTTGGGGTGGTTTTTTTATTTAAGAAAATGGATCGATACTGTAATGCTCTCTTCAAAAAACAATTCCCGGAATGCGTCAATCGATTTCCTTTTCAATGAATGGAAGGTTGGGGTCACAAATTTCCACTATTAATTTCTTCAACACGGCGCTGAAATTTTCAAGCGTTTCATCAGTAATTATTTGTGATTTAGTGCGGCTTCCCAATTTTTCCTTTACACCGAACTTCAAAAATCCTGCGCCCAGATTTTTAAAGGAAATGATTCCGGCCTGCGCATTTTGGATGGGCAATTTTTTGCTCATCATTAATGAATAGGTCAAAATCTGGAATGCCTTGCTGAATTTATAATCTTGGTATATACTTTCCCAATCCACAATCTCAACATCGGCCTGGCCCACGGAACCTGTTTTAAAATCAATGATTCTCAGTTGACCATTATAGGAATCTACCCTATCCACTTTGCCGGAGATTTTAATGGGGAAATCCAATTCTGGAATAGGGATTTCCATGGTCAGTTCGGTTTCAACGTGAAGGATTTTTATAGTATTCCCAGCTTGGATTTCAGCGATTTCCCTATCCAAAAAATTTGAAATATAGCGCTTTGCCACTTCAAAAATAATCAGGTTTTTTCCGTGACTGAAGTTGCCAGCCTTGAACGATTTTTTGAACTGTGCGGTTATTTCTTCGTGAATAAGTTCTTTCATCGCTACAAGGTCCGGTTGGGTCAAAACTCGATTCACAAACGGGCGATAAAAGCCCTCCAATGTGTCGTGAACAATGGTGCCCAGTGTATTGGCGGCCACGGTCTCTTCCACCTCTTCCAATTCGTTTAGCCTCACTATTTTCTGAAAATAAAAATCAATTGGATTCCGAATATAACTTGTTAGCGCAGAGGGGGAGAAACCATTTTGGGCAATTTCACGCAACCGTTCCATCACGGCTTCCGTTTTTATAATTTGTTTGGGCGTCTTCTGTTCTATGTTGATCACAGGCGCAAGCACACTATTTTCCAAGCGGTGGTTTGGTTGATTTTCAATTTCCAATTGCCGGATGAACCGACTCTTTTCACCTGAATTAATACCTTCGGAATGGTTGTTAAACAACAGGGTTATGCTTTTTGCACGCTGAAGCAGTCTGTAGAAATGGTAGGTGTAAATGGCATCTTTTTCAGAAAATGTTGGCAGGTTGAACTGGCTTTTTAAATCGTAAGTAATAAATGATGCATTTGATTTTCCGGACGGGAAAATTCCCTCGTTCACAGAAGTTATGATTACATTTTCAAAATCGAGCACGCGTGTTTCCAGTACACCCATTAGCTGGAGGCCGGAATATGCATCACCTTCGAAATCCAGATTTGTGGTTGACGCCAGTTCCAAAAATATTTTTAAAACTGTCTTTATCGATTTCAAATGTGTATATTTTTGGTCAAGCGCTAACATATTGTTGAAGATAGTGGTCAGTTGGCTCAATACCACTCTTTCAATTTGTGTGTAACGATTTTGGTGGTTCAGCTCCCCCAATATCGATAGGGAATGCCGTAATGCTGTGTGGCTATCTTCCTTCCAATCTCCAAAGAGAATCCGTAACATCCGGCTATCAAATGGTTTGGAAATTTCTTCAAGGTTTTTCACCGAAATATGGGTAATGTTTTCCCGCGTAAGTCTTTTGCCAATTTCCGCGGCCCCCGGCACCAAAATAGCCCCCAACGGATGGTTCAAAATGGAGAGAATTTCTTTATAATATAGAGTGTCTGTCTTTCTTAGATGAAGGTTGAAGAGGAGCTCAAAAAAAACGACAGGCGGAAAATTCCTTATGGCCATCCCCATGGTTACATTTAGGCTCTGTATGTTGTCAGGCAAGGAATAAAGAATGGGAACCAGCAAATTTTCATCTCCCAGAACAATAGCCGTTTTGTTGATTTCGTCCTCCGAAAGTTGTGAAAGCAATTGGCCAATGTACTTGGATTGTGCAATGTTTTTTTGAGTTTCAACAATTTGAATGTTTTTGGGGCCGCTATAATTGTTTCCAATAATTTGTGGTGGATTGGTTTTAAAATAATCCCATTGTGTGATGTATTTTCTGAGAAAATAGGAAGCGCTGTGTGCAGGGTCTTTAAAAAAAAATTGGTCCGTATCCCAGAAAATATGATTGATTTTCTTTTCAAGAAGCTTTTGAATAATGATTTGCTCTGATGCATTCAATGCATTAAAACCGATAAAGATGTGTTTATTTTCAGGGTGGTTAGTAATATATTCCGCTATATTCCCCGCAGCGTGGCGATAGGCCATTCCCTGATAGCCGAGTTTTTCGTTCAGCAGGATGTTTTGGAGGTTTTGATAGAAATCCGGTAATCCTTCCCAGAACTTGAGATAATTTTCTATAAGGGACGTTTTTTCTTCAGCAATGCCCCATTGCTCCAGTTTTTTAATATTGAACAAATAATTGAAAAATTGATCTTGCGGCACTAAATATCGGTCTATTTCATTGAAATCATTAAGTAGGGTGACCGCCCATGTTGAAAATGTTTCAAAATCCTCCTTTTGTGTAAATGCGTTCGTTTTCAGGTAAGCCTCATAACTTTTGAAAAGCAATTCTGTGGCATCTATTATTTGTAACTGAGACAGTTTCTCAACAAATTCCTCAATGCTAAGGATTGTGGGAGCGAAGATGGTTTGAGAGGTATTGTTCCTTAAAATTTGGGTCAAATATCCGCCGGCCCTTTTAGATGGCAGGATTAAAGTATATTCAGAGATTTCGGAATCAAAATCCTGAATCTTGGCAACCACTTCTTCCAGAAAACTTCTCATATGCCTAAAAATAAAAAAAGCCTTCCAAAACGGAAGGCTTTTTCATAATTAATTATTCAGTCTAATCCTCTCTAATTAGTTTCGAGGAATCAGATTGATTTCAGTTCTACGGTTGGTAGTACGTCCTTCTTTGGTTGTGTTAGGGGCAATTGGCTTAGATTCACCAAATCCTCTAGCTACTAAACGGTTTGAAGCAATACCGCGTTCAATCAGATAGTTCACAACGGAAGCAGCTCTACCTTCAGATAGTGTTTGGTTATTAGCCTCGCTACCCACACTGTCTGTATGGCCGTCAATATGGAATCTGGCGTTAGAGTATTCTTTAAGAATATCAACAACATTATCCAACACTTTCAATGAAGCAGGCTTAAGAGTAGTTTTACCAGTATCAAACAAGATAGTCTTAGCGTAGTCGTTCAACGCTTTTATAACCTCTACTGTCAACTCTGGGCAACCGTTGTTGGCTACAGTTCCGGCAACGTCTGGACACTGATCATCTTTGTCAACAACACCGTCACCGTCACGGTCTGGCCAAGGGCAACCATTGTTTTCTCTTGGACCAGCTTCGTTAGGACAAGCATCGTCTTTGTCAGCGATTCCGTCACCATCTGAATCTGGACAGCCATTAAGCGCTGCTAAACCAGCAACAGTTGGACACTCGTCTTGTGGGTCAGGGATTCCGTCGCCGTCAGTATCAGGACAACCATTGAATTCGGCTAAACCTGGAGTGTTTGGACATGCGTCATTTCTATCTTCGATGCCGTCACCGTCAGTATCAGGACAACCGTTAAATTCGGCTAAACCTGGAGTTTCTGGACATTCGTCATCTTTATCGTAAATACCATCACCGTCAGTATCTTTTCCACCGAATTGGAATACAATACCAGCTGAGTGCTGGAAGTGAGTGATTCCGTAAGAATCCTCAAATGCATTTTTAAAGGTTGATTGAAGGTTAAGGGCTAAGTAATCGTTGAACCAAAATTTAACACCAACGAGTGCGTTAGCAGTTCCGAAACCGATATCATCTACCCAGGTATAACCACCACCAATACCAATGGAGGGGTCAAACCAGCTGCCGCCCAAGGCATTTCTGAAGCTATATTTAACTTCACCGTCAACGCCATAATAGCTCAAATCATCCACAGCAACTTCGCCCATACGGTCGAGTTTATTGATGGTACCTCCGGCAGTGAATACAAAGCCACTTCCTATATATCTGCTTATAGCGATTTTGGATACTGATGGAAGGATATTCCAGTGGTCGTTTGCATTAAAATACTCGTCAAAGATATCTCCTCTCATCCCGGGAGAATTGGCAAGTACTTGGTCCTCATTCAGTCCAGCCGGATAAACGTCAACAGCGTTCATACCAACCTCAACAGCCCAAGGATTGTTTTCGTCTTGCGCGTTCGCCATTCCAATTCCCAAGAACAGGATAGCAACAACTAATAATCTGTTAAGATGTTTCATATTCGATTGTTTAATTTTTAAGTGTTAATTATGAGCAAAAGTAAGTTGTTAAATATTATAAACAAAAGCAAATCTAATAAAATTTTCCTAAAATGGTTGCTATTGATACGTAAATAAAGGAATTACCGGGAGATTACCCCCAATTTTTTTCCAATCTTAATAAAGGCATTTATAGCCTTGTCTAAATGTGCTCTTGTGTGTGCGGCGGAAAGTTGCACCCTTATGCGCGCTTTCCCTTTTGGAACAACGGGAAAGAAAAACCCAATTACATAAATTCCTTCTTCTAACAGCATGTCGGCCATTTGCTGGGATAGCTTTGCGTCATAGAGCATTACCGGCACAATCGCAGAATCGCCTTCAATAATATCAAATCCAGCCTTTTTCATTTCTTGTTTAAAATAGGAAGTGTTTTCTTTAAGTTTATCCGGGAGCGAGGTGTCTTTCGAAAGCATTTCAAAAACCTTGAGGGATGCCCCTACAATGGCAGGCGCTAATGAATTTGAAAACAAGTAGGGGCGTGATCGTTGGCGAAGCATCTCTATTATTTCCTTTTTACCAGTAGTATAACCGCCCATTGCACCGCCCAGAGCTTTTCCAAGGGTGCCTGTTATAATGTCTATTCTGTCCATGACATTTTTTTCTTCCAAGGTGCCGCGACCAGTTCTGCCAATAAATCCCGTGGCATGGCATTCATCTATCATTACCAATGAGTCATATTTATCTGCCAAATTGCAGATTTTATCCAATGGTGCCACTAAACCATCCATGGAGAAAACCCCGTCCGTAACTATAAGTTTGAAACGGGCTCCGTTTTTATTTGCCGCAATAAGTTGGTTTTCCAAATCTTCCATATTGCTGTTTTCATAACGGTAGCGCGCTGCTTTACATAAACGCACGCCATCTATTATTGATGCATGGTTCAGGGAATCTGAAATTATGGCGTCCTCTTCTCCCAAAAGCGGTTCAAAAACGCCGCCATTTGCATCAAAACAGGCTGCATAGAGTATGGTGTCCTCAGTTCCATAAAAGTTTGCGATTTCTTGCTCCAATTTTTTGTGGATGTCCTGGGTGCCGCAAATAAAACGCACCGATGACATCCCGAAACCGTGAGTGTCCATAGCGTCTTTGGCTGCTTGGATAACCTCGGGGTGTGAGGACAGTCCTAAATAATTATTGGCGCAAAAGTTTAAAACCTTCTGTCCCGTGGAAATTGTTATTTCGGCATCTTGGGGCGATGTGATGATACGCTCGCGTTTGTAGAGGCCGTTTTCCTGGATTTCGTGAAGTTCATTTTGCAAATGTTCTTTTATCTTTCCGTACATTTTGGTGTATTTTTTATGATTTCAAATTTAAACTTTATTTATAATTATTCCCTCTTCATTACTATATATAAGTATCTTTTCTTTCACCACAAAGCCCATTTCCCTTAAGGCTTTTTCATATTCATTCAGTTGATGGCGGTGGCTGCTTTTTAAATCTCCGGTTTTGTAGTCAACAATTGTAGCGGCGTTTTTTTCATTGAAGTTTATTCTATCGGGGCGCAGTATTGATCCATCCTTTGTAATGATGCCGCGTTCGTTAAAAACCCTGTTCGTTCCTTCAAAAAAGTACTTTAAATCTGGATGCCCAATGATGTGCTGCACCCTGTTCTGCAAATCAACAAATTCCGCCTTTTGAATAATGGCCCGGCGCTCCAATTCCCCCAAAACCCGTTCGGCGTCGTGGTTTGAATAAATCTGTGCCATGGTGCTGTGAAGCAAATTGCCGGCCGTGATGGCCGCGACCACTGCTGTGCCTAACTCTACTTCGGGTGTGGGCACAATTTGAAGCCCATGGGTTTGAGGTTGACTGGAATAATATTGAAGTTTTATTTGCGAAACCTGTGGTTTTGTTTGTGACACTTTTAAAGCGTCCTTGCCAAATTCATACAGCATTTGGCTGCTGTTCCAAAGTCCTTTGCTTTTTAGGAACTGCCCAAAAAGATGATTGAAACAGGTAGGGATTCCGTCAGTTGGTTCCGTGGGCATTTGTGAAAAAATGAATAGTTTCTCAACCGCGCGTGTCAATGTTACGTAAAGAAGGTTTAAACTGTCCAGCTCCAATCTGCTGCGATGGGCGTGGTACATTTGCTCCCCAATTTCTCCATAATTGGCAATCTCGTTTTTGAAACTAATCTGTGACTCCTTAAAACTAAAGGATTCTTCTTCCAAAGGAAACCAGAGTTTGTCCCTCTTTGCGTCATACAACTGTACATCGGCAAAAGGAAAAATGACCACGGGAAATTCCAGCCCCTTTGATTTGTGGATGGTCATCAGCTGAACAGCGTTCGTGCCTTCACTGGCAGGAATGGCGGCGGTTTCCTTTTTGGTCTCCCAATAATCGAGAAAGGAAATTTTATCAGTCTGGGGCTGTTGCCAAAATTCATAGACCAAATCCATAAATCCAAAAAGATAGGCATCAGCAACCGCCGCAATTTTGAATTTTTCAATGCAATACTCAAACGATTCGTACAAAGAGAGCGAACGCATTTCCGAAAAACTGAAATAAACGTTATACGCTTCAAGTTGTGACCCAAATTCTCTTTCTGAAATGTGCAGAAACCGGGTAAAAAAGGAATGCTTATCCTGGTCAATCCCAAAATGGTCGTGCAACAGGTCCAAAAGCTCAATTTTCGCCAGTTCATTGGTAGGGTACAAACAAACCTGTAAGGACAGCACCAAAATTTGAACTATTCCCGAAGATGCCAAAAGCAGCGTTTCGGAAGAAATTACTTGCACGCCCTGCTCCATCAAAAATGTGCCAAGGGCTATTCCCTCTGCCCTTCGGCGTGTGAGGATGCAAATATCGTTTTGCGAAAACCCCTTGCTCTTCACATTGTTTATTGCCTCCAGCACGAGCTGGAAATAAGCCTGTTCCTTTTCTTGCTTATTTCCTTTATCTATAAACCCAAATTGAATATACCCACCAGTCTTGTGGTTACATTCTTGGTGGTTTCCTTCTTTGTAAAGGCGCGTGTGTTCCGCATTCGCGAATATTGAGGAGACGAAAGTGAAGAATTCATTGTTGAAGTTAACAATTTCGGCACAGCTTCTGAAATTGGTTCCCAAGGATAGCACTTTTTTCTTTCGCTGAAATGGATTTTCATCTGCGTACAGATCCATAAACTGTTCCGGAAGTCCGCCCCTCCACCTATAGATGGATTGTTTGGCATCACCCACCAACAGCAGGCTTCCCGGGTGTGGCCCTCCTTGCTGTGACAGTGCATTGCCAATCAAAGGAATCAAATTCTCCCATTGCAATTTTGATGTATCCTGGAATTCGTCGATAAAAAAATGGCGGTACTTTTCACCCAACCTTTCATAAATAAATGGCGCCGGCTGGTTTTTTATTTCTTTGTTTATTAAGGAATTGAACTCTGAAATGGGAAGCATGTTTTTTTCTTCCTTTAGTGCTTCAATCTCTTGGTTTACCAGATTCATTACGGAAAGCGGGGTGATGTTATTTAACAGATTCTCAATCAACAAAAGCTGGAAGACCAGCGTTTTTGTTTGTTGGAATTTTTCAATAAAATATGGTGTCAACCCATCAATTATACTGCCCGTTCCTGAAGAAACCCGAGTAGGATAAAGTGGTTTTTCGCCCATAGTTTGCTGCCATTTTGTGCCAAAGGTTACGTTAAATTTTCCATTTGAAAGATTTTGAAAGTGCTTGGGCAAATAGCCGCTGCTGAAATCATCAAATTGCAACCCGTTTTTCTCAATAAGTTGAAGGGTTTGTGCGGCAATGGATATAATATCTTCCGAAAGTTTTTTACTTTGAAGGATCAATCTATTTTTAAAATCCATAAAATCCCGCAACGATTTCTGCTTTAAAAGATAAACATGCCCTGAGTCGTTTTCATTAAAAAGAAGTTGTGCGGCAGTGGCTATATCGCGTGAAATGTCCCATGATTTATCATCATCGGTCTTTTCAAGCGCAAAGTCGAGCAAGGTTTTGGTGATTTCCTTGTCCTTTCCTGCTTTTGCCACTAACAATTCCACGGCTTCCGCTATTAGTTGTGGGGTGTCAAGGGTAACCTCAAAATTCGTGGCCAGTTTTAAATCTCGGGCAAACGTGCGGATGAGCCTATGGTTAAATCTATCAATGGTTTCTACACTAAAGGCAGCGTAATTATGGAGCAGGGATTTAAGTACTTTTTGTGATCGGGCCTGTATTTCCGGGAGGGACATGCCGATTTCCGAGGAAATTTTCAGCATCATGGGCTCTGGCTCCTCACAGCTTTTGGTTTCGCTGAAAATTACCAGCTTTTCCACAATTCGCTGTTTCATTTCTGCCACCGCCTTGTTCGTAAAGGTAATAGCCAGCACATGCTTGAAATAGTCGTCACTCTTGGCGGCCAAGATTAATTTGAGATATTCCTTTACCAGTGTAAAGGTCTTGCCACTGCCAGCGGAAGCATCGTAAATATAAAAGGAGTAAGGCTCTTCCAAGGAAAAAACATTTGGCACTAAAAATAATGATTTTAAAGATTACAAATCAATTTAAACTATACAGGAATAGAAATCTTATAAAAGCTATAACACTTTTGCCACTAAAGATTGATTAAATTTGAAGGAATTTAGTAATAACCAAAAAAAACATAAAAATATGTCATTCGAATTACCAAAATTACCATACACATTTGATGCTTTGGAACCACACATTGATGCAGAAACGATGGAAATACATCACGGCAAGCACCACCAAGGATATACAAACAATCTGAACGACGCCATTAAAGGCACTGATATGGAAGGAAAATCCATTGAAAATATCCTCACCAATCTTACTATGGAAAACAAGGCGGTGCGCAACAATGGTGGCGGGTATTTTAACCATAGTCTCTTTTGGAAAGTAATGTCGCCCAATGGAGGCGGAAAACCTTCGGGTGAATTGGCAGACGCAATTAACGACGCTTTTGGCAGTTTTGATGCATTTAAAGAGAAATTTTCCACTGCGGCAAAAACCCAATTTGGATCGGGATGGGCTTGGTTGTGTGTCCATAAGGGCGGAAAATTGGAAGTTTGCGCTACCCCAAATCAAGACAACCCATTAATGCCAAACGTGGGTTGCGGCGGAACTCCCATTTTAGGCTTGGACGTGTGGGAACATGCATATTATCTAAAATACCAGAACAAACGCCCTGACTATGTTGGTGCTTTTTGGAATGTCATCAATTGGGATGAAGTATCCTCAAACTACTCCACAAACAAGTAAACATTCACAATATATAATCAATTGCAACCGCAGATTAATTATGGTCTGCGGTTTTTTTTTAAACGCCATAGTATATTTCATACTGAAAAAAACAACGGAAAGGTGAATCCAATAAGTATAAATCAATCCAAACAAGGATAAAGGCCGAAGAGTGTTGAAAATAAAAAAAGGCAAACATTAGTCTGCCTTTTTTTGCCCCAAATCTACCATGAACTTAACCTACTTATGCTAATGGTATGTTCAAATATATTGCATTAAACCATTCAAAATTATCCTTTTAGATGAATTACTTGTTTATTCGTTAAAAAGTAAAATTGAAGGGTTTCTCATAAAAAAAAACGACTCCTAAAGTGATATTTTAACATTTTAATGACACTGTTTGATTGATAAAACCGAAGCGTAAATGAGTTAATAAAATACCGAAAATAAACCTAAGGGCTGGGCAGTATATGTGTTGATGGAAATTAAGAAAATGAAAAAAGGCAGGCTTTCGCCTACCTTTTTTGCCCCAAATCTTACCATAGACCTAACCTACTTACGCCTTATGGTAAGTCCAAATATAATTTAAGTTTGTTCAGTAAAATAGTGTTAATCAACAATTTCGATTAAGTGGGATGGGTATCCGATAAACGGTAAGCGGCTTGTTAAAATTTAGTGCTGAATTAATAAGCCCGCTCTGTATTGCCTTCATAAAAATTAATGAAGGCCCGGTTCACCACTCTATTGCCTCCGGCCGTGGGATAGTTTCCTGTGAAGTACCAGTCGCCAAGATTCTTTGGACACGCTTGATGAAGGTCATCGACGGACTGAAAAATAAGTTTCACTTCTGCCTTGATATTTTCATCGCTAATTATTGCTGCAATTTTATCAGAAATTTCATCATCCGTAAATGGAGCATACAGTTTCTTAACATGGTTAATAACATTGACGTCTTCCATGGAAACCTGCTCCTTACATTTATGGTAAATTTCCTCAACTATGCCATAGGATCCACGTTCTTTATGAAGTTGCAGTGCCGCTTGAAACGCCACTAAATCTTCCAGCCGCGCCATATCAATCCCATAACAATCCGGATACCTTATTTGGGGCGCAGAAGAAACAACCACAATTTTCTTGGGATGTAATCGATCGAGCATAGTCAAGATGCTTTTTCTTAAAGTGGTGCCGCGGACAATACTGTCATCAATTATCACGAGACTATCCGTTGGCTTCACAACGCCATAGGTAACGTCATAAACATGTGCTACCAAGTCGTCGCGACTGCTGTCGTCTGTTATAAAAGTTCGAAGTTTTACGTCTTTAATGGCAATTTTCTCTGTGCGTATTTTGTGGGCTTGTATTTGCTGTAGCCTTTCTGTGGTCAGGGTTTCCCGTTCCTTTAGGATGGCTTCATTCTTTTGTTTGTTCAGTTCATCCTGTGCGGCTTCCAACATGCCGTAAAAGGAAGTTTCGGCAGTATTGGGTATAAATGAGAACACGGAATTTTCGGTGTCAAAATTTATGGCCTCCAAGATTTTGGGCATAATCAATTTTCCGAGCATTTTTCGCTCTTGATAGATTTCGGCGTCGCTTCCGCGGGAAAAATAAATGCGCTCAAAAGAACACGACCTTCGTTCCAAGGGTGATAGAATTTCGGAAATTTTCATGCTCCCGTCCTTCTTTATTATGATTGCATTCCCCGGGTCCAGCTCTTTCACCGCTTCAAAAGGCACGTTAAAAACCGTTTGGATAGCGGGGCGCTCGGAAGCTACTACTATTACTTCTTCATCTTGATAAAAATATGCGGGCCTGATACCGGCCGGATCGCGCAGCACAAACGCATCTCCATGGCCCAACAGCCCAGCCATTGCGTATCCTCCATCCCAATTGGAGGCTGACTTTCTTAAAATCTTGGTTACTTTTAGGTTTTCGGCAATATAAGGAGACGCCTCTTGTTTGTTCATCCCCTTGGCCTTGGCTTTTTTATATAGCTTGCTCACGGCATCGTCCAAAAAGTGGCCTATCCGTTCCATCACAGTCACGGTGTCTGCTTTTTCCTTTGGGTGCATGCCGAGTTTGATGAGATTATCAAAAAGCTCGTTGGTATTGGTCATATTGAAATTTCCGGCAATAATCAGGTTTCGGTGCATCCAATTGTTTTGTCGAAGAAATGGGTGCACGTTTTCAACACTGTTGATTCCGAAGGTACCATAGCGAACATGCCCGAGGAATACTTCTCCAATATAAGGTATATTTCGTTTCTGCGCCGCAACATCATCTTTGTATTCGGGATGGCTTTTGAATTCAAGATTAATCCGCTCGTTTATTTGCGAAAAGATATCTTGAATGGGTTGTGCTGCATTGGAACGCACACGGCTGATGTAGCGCTCCCCGGGTTTAACGTCCAGTTTGATGCTTGCAAAACCAGCACCGTCCTGTCCGCGGTTGTGCTGCTTTTCCATCATCAAATACATTTTGTTTACCCCGTAAAATGCCGTGCCGTATTTTTCCTTGTAATATTCCAAGGGCTTCAACAGCCGTACCAGTGCAATTCCACATTCGTGTTTTAGCGCGTCGCTCATCTTTTTTCTGAAACTATATAAATATACAAAAAACGCCCTGAAACTTCAGGGCGCGTACTTAGGTTAACTTGATATCAAATTGTGTGAGGCTTTTGAACTGCTGGATACGTTCGTAAACTTCTTTATTGGTAAGGTTCAACAATCGTTCGGTTCCAAATTTTTCCACACAGAATGAAGCCAATGCCGAACCGTTTATTACGGCGTTCTTCATATTATTATAGCTATAATTGCCGGTCCGGGCCAAATATCCTGCAAAGCCACCGGCAAAAGTGTCACCAGCGCCCGTGGGGTCAAAAACCTCGCGCAGCGGCATGGCCGGGGCAAAGAAAACATCGTCATCGCCAAAGAGCAATGCGCCGTGTTCGCCTTTTTTTATAACTATATATTTTGGCCCCATCGTCATTATTTTTTGGGCGGCCTTCACCAAGGAATATTCGCGCGAGAGCTGCCTTGCCTCCTCGTCGTTGATGGTGATTACATCTACTTTTGAAATAACTTCCATCAATTCGTTTAAGGTGCTGTTCATCCAAAAATTCATGGTGTCCAAAACAATCAATTTTGGTGAATCCATTTGTTCAATCACACTCAATTGGACGAGCGGATGCAGGTTTCCTAACATAACCACTTCGGCATCTCGATAGTTTTTGGGTACTTTTGGGTTGAAGTCGGCAAGCACATTCAAATCAGTTATCAAGGTGTCGCGCGTGTTCATATCGTTGTGATATTTCCCGCTCCAAAAGAAGGTCTTTCCGTTTTCAACCACTTCCAGGCCTGAAATATCCATTCTCTTCGCTTCCAGCATTTTCAGATCTTCCTTCGGAAAATCGCCCCCCACAATTGAAACAATGGCGCCTTCCACATTAAACTGTGAAGCCGCTAAACCTATATAAGTGGCGGCGCCGCCCAAGATTTTTTCGGTTTTCCCGAAAGGGGTTTCAATGGCGTCAAAGGCAACGGTGCCTACAATTACGAGTTTGCTCATAAAGGGTTTTTGAAATGAGGTGCAAAGATACTGTTTTGTTGTTCAAATATTAAAATTTGTACTGCGATTATTCGACGTTCCAAAATATAATTTCTCATTAATTCTTATAAATTATTTAAAATACAATTATTATATTTGTCATAATAATGAACAAAAAATAAATATATATGAACACAATTGAATTGATAAATAAATATGATGAATTGGTTGACAACATTGGGGAGGACATAAAAAAGAGTCCCTATAAAGTCCAGTTTTTTTTAGACCTTTTAAATTTAAAACGCGGATTTTTTTATAAAAAAATTAAAGAGAAAAAGTTTACAAGCAAAGAAGTAAAAATACTTTCAAAATATCTTTATCCCAATGAAAATGAGGTTTATGAAGCGGAACTGATTTCGAGGTTGCTCAAAAAATCAAAACAGGAAATAGAGTCAGGCAATTACCGTGATTTTGATTTTATTCTAAACGAATCCAAAGAAAAATATGGTTTATAAAATCATAGTTTCCGGTACTGCCGAAAAAACCTATCTTTCAAATATCGAATTTCTTCTGAATAATTGGAGTCAAAAGGAAGTGGATAAGTTTATTTTAAAAACCCAGGAAATCAGTGATGTTCTAAAATATACCCCTTTCGCATTTCAGGCATGGGAGCAGGATCCGGAAATAAGAAAGGTTCCGGTAGTGAAACAAATCACCATTTTTTATAGCGTTTCTGGGAATAGGGTAGAAATACTTCTTTTTTGGAACTGCCATCAAGATCCGAGAAAACTGTTGGGTTTATTGTAGCCTTTCCAAACATAAAGGATACAGTTGGGTTCAGATATGCAAAAAAACAAATTAAATTTCATAAAAACCTGAAAGTCTTTTACTTCCGCCCAAAATCCGCAGGAATCTCCCCCCACGCTTTGGTTTCCCATTTTACGATTTTTGTTTCGTATTTGTTTGTCTTTAGCCAGTTTTCGGCACGGGCAATTAGTTCAAAAAGCGTTTTGTTTTTTGCAGACTGCTTCAGCTTTGTGTTGCATTTTTTCTTTTTCACCCAGCCCATCGCTATCCGCGAATCGCTGTAAATAATACGATCGCTGTTGTTTTTTTTCAGAAAAGCCAATCCGTGCACAAGCGCCAAAAACTCGCCAATATTATTGGTGCCCTGCTGAAATGGGCCTTGGTGGAAAAGTTGCTTCTTTGTTTGTGTATCCACGCCGCGATATTCCATTTTTCCGGGATTGCCGCTACTGGCCGCATCCACAGCAATGGAATATAAATTTGGTTCGCCTATTTTTTGAAGTTGTTCTTTGGAAATTGCTTTTTTTACAGTCTTTCCTTTATAATCTGCATATTCTTTATTATAAGCTTTTTTTGCTTCATCAAACGTTTCGAAACTTTTGTACTGTGCGCCTTTTACGCCGTCTATTGAACGTTTGCATTCTTCCCAACTGCCAAAAATTCCCGCGGGATTTCCAAACCAAACCACATAAAATTTCTGCTTTTTAGCCATTGCGAAGTAATTCTTCAATTATTTTCGGAAACCATTCGTATTCCAGTTTGTGCACTTTTTCTGCAATCGTTTCTGCGGAATCACTGTCGGAAATGCCAATTTTTTTCTGCAAAATAATTGCGCCCTCGTCATAATTTTCATTCACATAATGAATGGTTATCCCGGTTTCAGCTTCTTTATTTTTCAAAATTGCTTCGTGCACAAAATTGCCGTACATTCCTTTTCCACCGTATTTTGGAAGCAATGCGGGATGGATATTGATTACTTTATTTGGGAATTCCTTCAAAATAATTTCAGGGAATTTCAATAGAAACCCAGCCAAAACAATGAGGTCTGGCTCAATTTTTTTTAATTTTTTCAGAATGAATTCTTCGGAAAACAATTCTTCTTTCGTAAATGAAATTGCGTGAACGTGAAGATTTTCGGCACGCTCCAAAACTTTGGCATCCTTCTTGTTTGAGAGCACGAGAACGACCTCGGCAAATTGGGTTCGTTGAAAGTATTTAATAATGTTCTCGGCGTTGGTGCCATTCCCCGACGCAAAAATTACAATCCGTTTCTTCATTCCCGTTTCCAAAAGTTTTTCCGAAGTAAATATTAATAAATAAAATACAAAAGTAAGGCAATAGGGATTTACTTCGCCCAAAATTGTTTAAATTGGTTTTTCCATTCACCGTTAAAATTGTGGAGTTTTGAATAATCGGCAAATTCACACATTTTAAACATTAAATGGTGTTTTCAATTAAAATATTTTATTTTTGCCACTTATAATTAAATTTAAAAATCAAGAATTATGTCAGACATTGCATCACGAGTAAAAGCGATTATCGTAGACAAATTAGGTGTAGACGAAAACGAGGTTGTAAACGAAGCGAGCTTCACTAACGACTTGGGAGCAGACTCCTTGGATACGGTAGAGCTTATCATGGAATTTGAAAAAGAATTTGATATCCAAATTCCGGATGACCAAGCTGAAAACATTGCTACGGTAGGTCAAGCAATTTCGTATATAGAAGCAGCAAAATAACAATTCTTCTATGGAATTAAAGCGAGTTGTAGTTACAGGCCTTGGTGCCCTTACCCCTATTGGCAACAATATTCAAGAATATTGGGAAGCCCTTGTAAGCGGGAAAAGTGGCTGTGCGCCTATAACGTATTTTGATACTGAAAAGTTCAAAACCAAATTCGCTTGCGAATTGAAGAATTTCAACGCAGAAGATTATTTTGACAGAAAGGAAGCCCGAAAACTTGACCGTTTTGCCCAATATGCCCTCGTTTCATCAGATGAAGCCATTCTCGATGCGGGAATTGATTTCATCGATGTGGACAAATTTCGGGTAGGCGTGATTTGGGGAGCCGGAATAGGCGGGCTTGAAACTTTTCAGGATGAAGTAATAAACTTTGCAGAAGGGGATGGAACGCCACGTTTCAACCCCTTCTTTATTCCAAAAATGATCGCGGACATTGCCCCCGGGAATATCTCAATCAAACATGGTTTTATGGGGCCAAACTATACCACAGTCTCGGCCTGTGCCTCCTCTGCCAATGCAATGATAGATGCACTAAACTATATCCGTTTGGGGCATTGCGATATTATTGTTACCGGCGGAAGCGAAGCGGCAGTGACCATTGCAGGTATGGGCGGGTTCAACGCAATGCACGCACTTTCTACACGAAACGATAGTCCCGAAACCGCATCAAGGCCCTTTGATGCCACCCGTGACGGCTTCGTACTTGGCGAAGGCGCGGGCGCGCTTATTTTGGAAGAATATGAGCACGCAAAAAAACGGGGCGCAAAAATTTATGCCGAAGTCGTTGGCGGCGGTATGAGCAGCGATGCATACCACATGACGGCGCCACATCCGGACGGTATTGGCGTAGAGCGTGTTATGCTGAATTGCCTTCGCGATGCCAATATGAACCCAGATGAAGTGGACGCAATAAACACCCACGGAACTTCAACGCCACTGGGCGACGTTGCCGAACTGAAGGCCATTGTTAATGTTTTTGGCGAACACGCCAAGGACATAAACATCAATTCCACCAAATCCATGACCGGACACCTTTTGGGTGCTGCCGGTGCCATTGAAGCCATTGCCTCCATTTTGGCAATGAAGCACGGAATTGTTCCTCCTACCATTAACCATACAACGGTAGATGAAAACATAGATCCTTCCTTAAACCTTACCCTAAACAAAGCTCAAAAACGCGACATTAAAGTGGCCATGAGCAATACTTTTGGGTTTGGTGGGCACAACGCTTGTGTGCTCTTTAAAAAACTTGATGCCTAAAACAATTAATGGCCTCCATTAAAAACATATTCACTACCCGTTCAAACAAAAACGGGGAATTTTCCAATTCCCTAAAAAAAATATTGGGGTTTAAGCCCAAAGACCTCAGCATTTATGGAACCGCATTCACCCACCGGTCCACCAACGAAAAAAACCCCAGCGGACAGCCTCAAAATTATGAACGTTTGGAATTTTTGGGCGATGCCATGCTCGGTGCCGTTATAGCCGCCCATTTGTTCAAAAAAGTACCCGACGGCAACGAAGGTTATTTAACCAAAATGCGCAGCAAAGTGGTGAGCCGCGAACACCTTAACGAACTGGGCCGCGATCTGCAATTGGTCAAATTCTTAAAAACTACCGTTCCCGCACAACAGTTCAGCGGAAATATCTATGGCAACGTTTTTGAAGCCCTTGTAGGCGCCATTTATCTGGATAGAGGTTTTAAATATTGCGAAAAATTTATTCAAAAAAGGGTGATAAAACCCTATGTTGATATCAAAAAACTGGAAGGAAAGGTAATCAGTTACAAAAGCCTCTTTATTGAATGGTGCCAAAAAAACAAAAAACAATTCCATTTTGAAATCTACGAAGATACCGGTAAGGACGAGATGAAACATTTCGCCATTCGCTTAAAGCTGGAGGAAGAAGTTGTGGCAAAAGCACGGGCAACCTCCAAAAAGAAGGCAGAAGAACGCGCCGCAAAGAGAGCGTTTTATAAACTTCAGATAAAGATAGATTCCGAAAAGCCCTAACCCCACAAGGTTATTTTTACATTAATTGTCCCCATCATGCCCAACTTCCTTAGCTATTGCCTCTAAAGTTGCGTATTTTTGTATAAATACGCGGACAAGCAAAACCTGCCATTGCCCTAACTAAGTAAAAAAACTATGGCCCACCACAAACTGGATATGGGAGATGATTTTGAAGAGCCATTCACCCTCATTGCCATACATTGCGGCGAAGAAGAGTACAAAGTGGCTTACCTCTTCAATCAATACCTCAACACCCGCTTCAAAAGAAGAAGGGTAGATATTGATTTTCTGTCACAGGGAATGATGGTTACCTTCCCTATCTATGATTTTGTAGATGACAACACATACAGCCAGTACCATTTGGTGGCCAACAAATGCCGAATAGCGATGGCAAGTTTGCAAAGCTCTGGCGGACTATTTTCAGAAGTCAGTGCAGAAAAAGAACATTATTTGCTTCCAGAATTCAAAAAAATAGATTTTTTTCTCAAGGTATATTCAGATTTTGAAACGGTTTCGCTGCAATCGTTACTATTTCAAATAAACAATATCGATCAAATCGCTTCTGCCTATGAGGTGGAACCGCATAAAATAAAATCAAAAAACAATTTAATTTTCGATTAAATGTCAAATCAAAAAAGAACAAAAATAGTGGCCACCCTCGGCCCTGCCACTTCCAGCGAAGAAACCCTTCGGCACATGATTTTGGAAGGCGTAGATGTTTTTAGGGTAAATTTTTCACACGCCGGTTACGAAACCGTGAAAAAATCAATCAGCACCATCCGAAGGCTCAGCGCCGAACTTGATATAAACGTGGCCATTTTAGGCGACCTCCAAGGCCCAAAACTGCGAGTTGGCGTGATGAAGGAAGAAGTGATAGTGCAACCGGGCGATGAGCTTTCCTTTGTTACCGGCGCCGAATTTGAAGGGTCCCGTGAAAGGGTCTATATGAACTATGCCAATTTCCCAAAAGACGTAAACCCCGGGGAGCGCGTCCTGCTGGACGACGGCAAGTTGATGTTTGAGGTGCTGGAAACCAACCGAAAGGACACGGTGAAAGTAATGGTGATTCAAGGCGGGCCCCTGCGCTCCAAAAAAGGGGTAAACCTGCCCAACACAAATATCTCCCTTCCTGCGCTTACTGCCAAGGACAAGGAAGACGCCATTTTCGCCATTGGGCAGCAAGTGGATTGGCTCGCGCTTTCCTTTGTGCGCCACGCCGAGGATTTAAAGGAACTTCAGGCCTTGATCGAGGCACATTCGGAATATAAAATTCCCATCATTGCCAAAATAGAAAAACCCGAAGCCGTCCAAAATATTGACAGAATCATTGCCTATTGCGATGGGCTGATGGTGGCCCGTGGCGATTTGGGCGTAGAGGTTCCCGCTGAGGAAGTTCCATTGATCCAAAAAGAACTGGTGCTTACCGCAAAACGCGCGCGCATTCCCGTAATCATCGCTACACAAATGATGGAAACGATGATAACTTCATTAACGCCAACCCGCGCCGAAGTAAACGACGTGGCAAACTCCGTGATGGACGGCGCCGATGCGGTGATGCTTTCCGGGGAAACTTCCGTGGGAAATTATCCCGTTGCCGTAAT